>DMLA01000130.1 GCA_003453555.1 Chloroflexota bacterium
CGCCAGAGGGCGTGGGGCTTCACTCCTTCTTGGGGAGAACGTATCCCAGGCGGCGCAGGGCTCCTTCGTCCCGCCGCCACTTCTTGCTCACCTTCACCCAGAGTTCCAGATAGACCCGTTTGCCCAAGAGGGTTTCTATCTCTTTTCGGGCGGCGGTCCCGATCCGCTTCACCGTCTTCCCCTCTTGGCCCAAGACAATGCCCTTCTGGGACGCCTTCTCCACATGGATAGTGGCCGAGATATAGGTGAGATCCTCTCGCCGTTCTTGGAACTCCTCCACTACTACAGCCACCGAGTGGGGCACCTCTTGGTGGAGGAACTCCAGCGCTTGCTCCCGGATCAACTCGGCGGCCATGAAGCGCACCTCCTGGTCGGTCACCTGGTCGGGAGGGTAGTACTGGGGGCCCAAGGGGAGATATTCGATGATCAGTTCTAGGAGCCTTTCTCGGTTGTCTCCCCGGGTGGCGGAGAGAAAGAGCCACTCTTGGAACTCCCCCAGGGCTAGATAGGCTTCCCGGTGAGCCTCTTCCTTCTTTGGCCTTAGGAGGTCTACTTTGTTCAAGACCAGGATAACCGGCGCTGGGCGTTCCTTCCTTGCAGGGTCGAGGAAGAGCAGCCTGCCTATCTGCTCATCTTCCCTTGTGGGGGGTTGAGAGACATCCACCATGAAGAGAGCCAGGTCGATATCCCTTAGGGCCCTGGTCGCCGCCTCCACCATATATTCCCCCAGTTTGTGTTTGGGGAAGTGGATGCCTGGGGTATCGATGAAGATGATCTGTGCCTGGGGCAGGGTAAGGATACCTCGCAGGCGACGTCGGGTGGTCTGGGGTTTAGAGGAGATGATGGCGATTTTCTGCCCCACGAAGGCGTTGATGAGGGTGGACTTGCCCACATTGGGCTTGCCCAAGACGGCCACGAAGCCAGATCTATAACCCTCGGGGAGTTCTTCGAGAGTGGGAAGTTCCATCTAACCACCTCAGTTAGAGATTATATCAGTCTCCCCATAGAGGGGCAAAGTCAGGGACGGAAATTCGTGGTATAATCAGAACATGGAGAGGACTGGCTAGACCGTCGTAGGGAGCCTCATCTTGAGGGCAACCAGTCCTCGATCTTTTGAGGGGTAGAGATGATTCCCAGGGTCCAAAAGACCATAGCCGAGTACCCCTTTCAGTTCTGGGTAATCTTCTGTGGCCGGTTCATCGGCTCCGCCGGGGGCAGCCTGGTCTGGCCCTTTATATCCATATATCTCCG
This sequence comes from Chloroflexota bacterium, assembly GCA_003453555.1. Taxonomy (GTDB): domain Bacteria; phylum Chloroflexota; class Anaerolineae; order UBA7937; family UBA7937; genus UBA7937. The sequence continues at coordinate 1,252 of DMLA01000130.1, forward strand.
CCAGAGGCTGAATATCCCCATGACCACGGTGGGGTTGCTCTTCGCCGTCAGTTCAGGGGTGGGCCTGGTCTCGCAGTTCATCTGGGGCTCGGTGGTGGATAGGTTCGGGCGCAAACTAGCCATGGTCGTAGGCCTCTTGAACGGGATCATGGTGATGATGGGCTTTGCCCTCTTGGGCTCGCTGGGGGCCTACGCCGTGCTCATCGCCCTTAGCGGCCTCATCGAGCCTGCCTCTCGCATCGGCTCCGACGCCATGATCGCCGACCTTGTCGAGGCCGATAAGCGGGCAGGGGCCTACGCCCTCTTAAGGCAAATCTCCAACCTGGGAGTGGCCATGGGGCCGGCCGTAGGGGGCTTCTTGGCGGCCACCTCTTACCTCCTTTCCTTTAGCATCGCGGCAGCGGCCCACGGCGCTGTTCTCCTTTTGACCATCTTTATGGTAAAGGAGACCAAGCCGGAGTTGCGTGAGGCAGAGGAGGAGGTCTACCAACCGGCCGGGGGCTACGGATATATCCTCCGCGACCTCTATTTCCTGGCCTTCTGTGGGGCTTCTATCCTGCTGTTGATGGCCTACCAGCCCTTCCTGCAGATTCTGCCGGTCTACATGAAGGAGGGCTTCGGCATAGCGGAAAGTGGCTTTGGTGTGATAATGGCCACCAACGGCCTTATGGTAGTCCTCTTCCAATTTGTCGTAACCAGGGTCACGGAGAGGTACCCTGAAACCTATGTTATGGCCGCGGGTGCCTTCTTCACCGGCCTGGGGGCTCTGGCCGCCGCCCTCTCCAACAACTTTTGGCTATTCCTCTTGGCTATGATCATTCTCACCATCGGCGAATTGATCTGGGCCCCCACCTCCATCGCCTTCGTGGCCAAACTCGCCCCTATCGACATGCGAGGTAGGTATATGGGTGTCTATGGGGTAGCGGGCGGTATAGCCTGGGGGATCGGACCCGTCACTAGTGGATACTTCTACGACCATATCGCCCCTGTCTCTGTTTGGTATCTAGCCTTGGTCTTGGGGATGGTGTGTACCTTGGCCTTTGGCTTCATCGGCAAGATGGCTACGCTGGCGCGCCAGCCCAGCCTGGCAATAAACCCTCAAGATGAGACAACGGAGTAAGGCGTATTCAACCCGATTGCGAGAGGCCCCTGCCGAGGAGTTTTCCCCTTGCCCGCTCGATTCTTCGATATAAGGGTATGTAAGGGAAGGGAGGTTTAGGAAGGAGGGGGATATGAGCCTGACTGGAATACATCTGCTTCTGACCTATAAATGCAACGCCGAGTGCGACCACTGCTTCGTCTGGGGGAGCCCCTTCCTGGAGGGGACGATGACTTTGGAAGGGATACAGGCTGTCTATAACGGGGCTGAGGAGTTGGGCACGGTGGAGCACGTATATCTTGAAGGAGGGGAACCGTTTCTCTATTACCCTGTCATGCTAAGAGCGATGGAGGAGGCGAGAGCCTTGGGCTTCGAGTGTGGCATCGTCACCAACGGCTATTGGATAACGGCTCTCGATGATACGGTGGAGTGGCTGCGACCTATCGCCGAGATAGGGGTGATGGACCTTTCTATCTCCAGCGACCTCTTCCATGGGGAGGAGGAACCGGAGAGGCAGAAGGTCAAAGTTGTGGAGGAGGTGGCCAGACAACTGGGGCTCCCCGCCGGTGTCATCACCATCGAGGAGCCCTGCGTGGAAGAGACCCCTGGGGAGAAAGGGGAGCCCATCGTGGGAGGCTCGGTCCGTTTCCGGGGCCGGGCAGTGGCCAAACTGGTGAAGGGGTTGCCTCGTCGTCCTTGGCAAGAGTTGAACGAGTGTCCCTACGAAAGGTTAGATGACCCCAAGCGGGTCCATATCGACTATCTGGGGTATGTGCATCTCTGCCAGGGGCTGACTATCGGCAACGCCTTAGAGAAACCTTTGGCCCAGGTGATGAGCGAGTATGACCCGACCTCGCACCCCATCGTGGGGCCGCTTCTTTCTGGTGGGCCGGCGGCTCTGGTCAAAAGATATAGTCTGCCCCACGAGGAGGGGTATGTGGAGGCTTGCCACCTCTGCTATGTGGCCCGCGAGATGCTCCGTCCCCAGTTCCCGGAAGCCCTGGGGCCAGGGCAGATGTACGGTGAAGGGCTCGAGTAAGAGAAAGGGAGGGAAGATGGCTATGGTTCTGGGTTTGGTGGGTTCAGCCCGCGTATGGGGCAACTCGGAGATAGTGGTGCGGGAGGCCCTCTTGGGGGCTCAAGAGGAGGGCGCGAAAGCAGAGATGCTCCGCCTCACCGATCTCTCTATCGAGCCCTGTAACGGCTGCCTCCGCTGCGCCATCAGGGAGGAACCCTGCCCCTTGGACGACGATATGGAGTGGTTCCTGGCCCAGGTGGGGGGCGCCGATGCTTTGATCCTGGCCGCGCCCACCTACCTCTTCGGCCCGGCGGCCATCACCAAACTGCTCCTGGATCGGCTCCTGATGTTGACGCCTCGCTTTGGGGAGGAGCAAACCAGGGCAGGAGCAGCCATTGCCGTCTCTGGACGGAGGGATTGGCGGGGTGTCACCCAGCCCTTCTTGAACGGCTTGGTGATGGGGTTAGGCTTCCGATTGGTGGATAGCCTCTATGTCCACCGGCCTGGGCCGGGGGAGGTCTTGCTGGACGATGAGGTGATGGCGCGGATACATGAGTTAGGGCGGCGGGTGGCCCGTGGTAAGAAGGGGGAACCGCCGGAGGGGAATATCTGTCCCCGCTGTTACGGCGACTTCTTCGTATTAGAGGAAGGGAAGGCCATCTGTCCTCTCTGTGGGCTTGAGGCGGATATAGAGGTCGATGGCCAGGTACGGCTATCCTTCGACCTGGGGGTGGAGCCGTTGCCTTGGAGTTACGCCTGGCAGAAGGAACATGTGGAGGAGTGGATAAGGCCCACCTTGCCCCGCTTTTTAGCCCACAGGGGGGAGATAAAGGCCCGCCTGGAGCGGTACCGAGAGATGGGCGAGGTCTGGGTAAGGCCATCAGAGGAATAGAAGGAGAGGATATGCTAGACAAACTATCACGAGAAGAGGCCATCAATTTAGCGACCAAACATTTTCTCTCGGGCTATTCTTGAGCAGAAGCGGTATTTCTGGCTCTCGGGGAGAGCCTGGGGGTAGAGAGCGAACTCATCCCCCGCATAGCCACCGGCTTCCACGGTGGGGTAGGGGGTAGCCATCGCTGGACCTGTGGTACGCTTTCGGGAGGGGTGATAGCGGCAGGGATAGCCTTCGGCAGGGAAAAGCCGGGGGAGAGCGCGAAAAGGGTAGACACCTTTGTTCAGCAGTTGCTTGGCGACTTCGAAGAGAGGTTCGGGAGCGTCAGTTGTTATGAGTTGGTGGGCATCCCTTATGAGGAAGAGGAGTGGTCGGAGAAGTGGCAGGCTATGAATATGAGGGATAGGTGCCTGCATTTCGTGCGGTTTGTGGTAGAGCGATGGCTGGAGTTGGCTGGGAGATGAGATGCCCTCGCTAGATGAATATCGCAAGAAACGCGATTTTAC
>DMLA01000144.1:0-5313 GCA_003453555.1 Chloroflexota bacterium
GGAGATAGTGGATCCCGTGGCCCGCCTCTCTATGGAGGCGAACTACTACCTAGACGAGGATCTCTTGGCCGCCCTGCGTCGAGCCAAGGAGAAAGAAGAATCCCCCTTGGGCCGCGAAGTCCTAGACCAGATCTCGGAGAACGCTCAGGTCGCGGCAGAGGAGCGGATGCCCCTCTGCCAGGATACGGGGATGACGGTGGTCTACCTGGAGTTAGGCCAGGAGGTGCATCTGGTGGGGGGAGACCTGACCGAGGCGGTCAACGAGGGGGTGCGTAGGGGTTATGAGGAAGGGTATCTCCGTAAGTCGGTGGCAGAAAGGCCCTTCTCGGCGAGGATAAACACTAAAGACAACACCCCGGCGGTGATCCACACGGAGATAGTCCCCGGCGAAAGGCTCAAGATAACCGTTCTCCCCAAGGGCGGGGGGAGCGAGAATATGAGTTATCTCAAGATGCTCTCTCCGGCGGCTGGCCGCCAGGGGGTGATCGACTTCGTGGTGGAGTCAGTCGATAAGTCGGGGGCCAACCCTTGCCCTCCCACCATCGTGGGGGTAGGGGTTGGGGGGACAGCAGACAAGGCGATGGAATTGGCCAAGCGCTCCCTCCTGCGGGAGGTGGGCGCTCCCAGCCCTGACCCGGAGGTGGCGGAACTGGAGCGGGACATCCTAGAGGCGGTGAATGGGTTAGGGATAGGGCCTATGGGGTTCGGGGGGCGAGTTACCGCCCTGGCTGTCCATATAGAGACCTTCCCCTGCCACATCGCCAGTTTGCCCGTGGCCGTCAACCTCCAATGCCACAGCGCCAGACACAAGAGCACCGTTTTGTGATTATTTACCGCCTAAAGGCTCTAGTCCTCAGCAAGAGGAGGGAATCGAGGCTTAAGCCGGCATACACCATACCTCTTGTTGGAGAAAGATGGGATATGGAAGCAATTGTCCCTATAGGAGAATAGACATGAAAATAACCACCCCTCTCACCCATGAGATAATCGAGAAACTACACGCCGGGGATAAGGTGACCATCACCGGCACCATCTACGTGGGACGGGACTCGGCCCATAAGCGGATGATAGAGGCCCTGGACAAAGGTGAACCCCTCCCCTTTGACCCCCAGGGACAGATCATCTATTATATGGGGCCTGCGCCGGCCAAGCCGGGCCAGCCCATCGGCTCCGCCGGGCCCACTACATCTTATCGCATGGACCCCTATGCCCCCCGCCTCTTAGCCCAGGGGCTGAAGGGGATGATAGGCAAGGGGAACCGCTCTCAGCCGGTGCGGGAGGCGATGCAAAAGTATAAGGCGGTCTATTTCGCCGTGGTAGGGGGCGCGGCAGCCCTCATAGCCAAACGGATAAAGAGCGCCCAGGTGATCGCCTACGAGGACCTGGGCCCGGAGGCCCTCCGCCGCCTAGAGGTGGAAGATTTCCCTGCCATCGTGGTGAACGATATCTACGGTGGCGACGCCTACGAGGAAGGGAAAACCAGGTACGCCCGGACCGCTTAACCACCACGTGAATCTGGGAGGACTATTGTGACTGCTCTCGCTGCTTTCGATCTAGACGGAACCCTCGTCAAGGGACATGTCTGGAGGGGCCTCATCAAATACCATCGCGAGCGAAAGATGAAACGCCTCTTCCTCCGGCTCTTCATCCTCACCCATTACCCTTTGTGGTTCTTGGCCAAGTTGGGCCTCTGGGACGAAGTGCAGTTCCGGGTCAAATGGATGGAGGATTTTGCCGGCATCTTCAAGGGCCTAAGGAGGGAAGAGATGCGAGATATCCTCTCTGTCGTTTTGGAGAACGAACTGGAGCAAGAGATTCGGGCCGATCTCCTAGACACCTTAAAGGAACACCAGGCCAAGAACCATATAGTGGTCCTCGTCTCGGGGACCTTCGAAGACCTCTTACATCTCCTCGGAGAGAAGATAGGGGTCGAACATCTCTTGGGCACCAAGGTGGAATTCAGGGAGGGCCGGTGCACCGGCCGAGTCATCGGTTCGGCCTGTATGGGCTCGGAGAAGGTGCGCCGCATCCGAGAACTGATAAAGGAGAAGGGGTTAGAGGTCGATCTATCCTCCAGTTTCGCCTATGCGGACAGCATCTCCGACCTGCCACTTCTAGAGTGGGTGGGCAACCCGGTGGCGGTGGAGCCGGAAGAGAAGTTACAAGCCATAGCCCAAGAGAGGGGATGGCAAATTATAGAAGGAGAGTGAGATGAGAAGGGACGAAGCCCTAGCCTTGGTAAACGAACTCATCGAGAATAAGAACTTAGTGAAGCACCATCTGGCGGCGGAGGCCTGTATGCGGGCTCTGGCCAGACATTTCGGCGAGGATGAAGAGACCTGGGGGCTGGTGGGGCTTCTCCACGACGCGGACTACGAGATAACACAGAAAGACCCAGAACGCCATACCTTAGAGTTGGGCAAAATCTTGCGGGAGAAAGGCGTGGATGAAGCCATTATTCGAGCGGCCCAATCTCACTCTGACGCCAGCGGCGTCCCCCGCGATACCCTGATGGCCAAGGCGTTATACGCCTGTGACGAGTTAACGGGGCTCATCGTGGCCGCGGCCCTGGTGCACCCCGATAAGAAGTTAGCCCCCCTCGACGTGGAGTTCATCATGCACCGCTTCAAAGAGAAAGCCTTCGCCCGAGGCGCCCACCGAGAGATGATCCTCACCTGCGAACCGGAACTGGGCATAGAATTGAAGGAGTTCATCAGCATCTGTCTTTTGGCTATGCAGGGGATAGCCGGTGATCTGGGGTTATGAAAGAGACCCCATCCATCGGGTCAAGCACAGTCCGTACCCATTAGGCTGCTAACTACTCGACTATGTTACGGAGGGATCAATGGCGGCTCTAGCGATTATCTTCGGTTATCTTCTGGGGTCCATATCCTCGGCCTATCTGGCCGGGCGCTGGCTTAAGGGGATAGACTTACGCCGCTACGGCAGTGGCACGGTCAGCGGCACCGGCGTCTATAAGCATGTGGCCAAGTGGGCTGTGGTAGTGGTGGGCATCTTCGACATAGCCAAGGGAGCATTCCCCACCTGGCTGGGGCTTAGATTAGGATTAGGGTTGGGAGTGGCCCTGGCCGCGGGACTAGCGGCGGTCGTGGGCCACAATTGGCCCTTTTACCTGGAGTTCAAAGGGGGCCGCGGGCTCAGCACCATGATGGGGATACTCCTGGTAGTTTTTCCTGGGGGCACTCTCTGGCTACTGGCCGTACTGGGCCTTGGGCGGCTGCTCCGCCACACGGCACTCGCGGCCCTCGGGGGGGTAGCCACGCTCCCATTTCTAAGTTGGATCACTCAACAACCGCCAGCAATAGCCTGGGCCTGTGGGGGGATGCTGCTTTTGACAGTGGCCAAACGGCTGGAAGCCAACCGGTTACCTCTGCCCCCGCCGGGAACTAAACGGCGCCAGACCCTGATGCGACGACTCCTTTTCGACCGCGATGTGGGCCTACGAGAGCCTTGGACAGAGCGGGGCGCTGGCGATTGAAAAAGCGATGGCGGAGACGAGAAACCTAACTATCGGGTATTACACCTGATACCTCTCTTCAACAAAGAGCCCTCCAATCAAGGAGGGCTCTCCCTATACTTGGTGGGGTCAGACTAACCTTTTATCACCCCTCGGGGCTCCAGTCTAGCCACTTTGTAGGCGATACCCGCCCCGTGTACCACCTCCACCACGCGGTCTACATCCTTGTAAGCCTGAGGGGCCTCCTCGGCCAAGCCAGGCATACTTCCTGCCCGGATGACGATGCCCATCCCCTCCAACTCTTGGCGCAACTCTTGGCCATGAACCTGCCTCTTGGCTGCCTTGCGGCTCATCACTCGCCCCGCCCCGTGGCAGGTGGAGCCGAAAGTGAGATCCAACGCCTCATCGGTGCCCACCAAGATATAAGAGGCGGTGCCCATGCTCCCTGGGACAAGTACCGGTTGGCCGATCTCCTGATAATCTTTGGGGAGCCCAGGAAAACTAGGCCCCACGGCCCGCGTAGCCCCTTTGCGATGAACCACGACCTTAGCCCGCCGACCATTCACCCGGTGCTCCTCCACCTTGCCGATGTTATGGGCCACGTCGTAGACCGAGGTCAACTCCCAGTTCTTCACCCTGCCCGCCAACACCTCTTCAAAGGTGACCCGCACCCAATGAGCGATCGCCATCCGATTGGCCCAAGCGAAGTTAGCGGCACAGGCCATGGCCCCAAAGTAGGCCTGTCCTTCCGGCGAATCGAAGGGCGCACAGACTAACTCCCGATCCGGCAGGCTGATGTTATATTTTCGCACCGCCTTCTGGAGGCTGCGCACATAGTCACCACATACTTGATGCCCAAAGCCACGTGAGCCACAGTGGATCTGAACGGCCACGTGGCCTTGGCGGAGGCCAAAGGCCTCAGCCACCTCTTCATCGTAGACCTCTACCACCTCGTCGATTTCGAGAAAGTGGTTGCCCGAACCCAGAGAGCCCACCTGCTTACGGCCCCTATCCTTAGCCCGCTGGCTCACCTGCCTGGGATCGGCGGCGGTCATGCAGCCCCCCTCCTCCGTATGCTCCAGGTCTTGCTTGGTACCATACCCCTGCTGGACCGTCCACTTAGCGCCCTGCACCAGAATCTCGTCCAGTTGCCTCGCCGAGATCTTGATGCCCCCTGCCCCCAGGCCACTGGGTACCCTGTTGTAAAGGGTAGGGATCAACTCTTCCATGTAAGGCGCTAACTCCTCCATGAGAATATCAGAGGCCATCGCCCGTACGCCGCAGTTAATATCGTAGCCGATCCCTCCTGGGGAGATGACCCCTTCGGGCGGCAAGGTAGCAGCCACTCCACCGATGGGGAAGCCGTACCCCTGATGGATATCGGGCATGGCCAGGGTGAAGCGGACTACGCCAGGGAGGGTGGTGGTGTTCACCAACTGCTCCATAGAGCGATCCCGGTAAGAAGCCTCAAGCAACTCTTTGTCAGCGTAGATGCGGGCCGGCACCCGCATATCGGAGCGATAGGAGGTGGGGATCTCGTAAACATATCTATCTATCTGTTTTATATCTTTTCGCTCGACCATCTTGCCCCCCTTTAATTATATTCACACATCAAAGACAACAGTGACCACATACCCCTGTTCCATCTTCTCTATCTTAAGGTCGTGGTAGGTGACAGCCTTGATATCCATACGCGGCACGAACCTCTTCCCCCCCTTGGCCACGGCCCTCAACTCTGTGGGCGATAAGGTGCTGATCTCGAACTCTTTATAGACTTCACCATGAGCCTCACGAAGATATAGCAGTTCGTCTAACCAATCGACAAGCAGGGTCTC
>DMLA01000144.1:5691-12972 GCA_003453555.1 Chloroflexota bacterium
CGCCAGGAGGTCGAACATCCCATAGGCGGCGTTGGCGAAGAGTTCCGGCAAATCCCGCCCAAAGGCCCGGATGGCAGCATCGGCGGTATGCTCGACCTCCTCATACCGTCTCACTCCAGCCATCGGGTTTCTTCTCTGACCTAGGATCTTTCGAGCCTGGGAGACGTCCAGATGCATCTGACTCACCAGTTCCTCGGCGGAAGGGAACCTCCTCTCAGGACGCAGCCGTTCGATGAACTCCAGCCGCAACTTTTCTCCGTAGAGATCGCCCTCGAAATCAAGGATATGGGCCTCCACCAACCGCTTCCCCTCGCCGAAGGTGGGACGAGTCCCCACATTAGCCACCGCGGGGTGGTTTTCAGCTCCCCATTGAACGCGCACGGCATATACCCCATCGGCGGGGATCACCCGCTTCTCTGGCACCTCTAGGTTTGCGGTGGGAAAACCTAACTCTTTTCCCCGTCCGGATCCCACGATTACCCGCCCCGTAACGGTAGGACACCGCCCCAGGGACTCGGCGGCCTCCTCGATTCGCCCCTCGGATATGAGGGCCCGGATCTTGCTACTGCTCACCGGCTCCCCCCTCACTCGGAGGGGCTCCACCAGATGAACCTGGAAGCCTAACTGGGAGCCCAATACCTTAAGTTGACTCACGTCCCCCTCACGCCGGTAACCGAAGACGAACCCTTGCCCCACCCAGATCTCCCGCGGGCGGAGATGATCATGGAGAGCGCGGATGAAAGCCTCGGCGGCGGTACAAGCCACCTGAGGGCTGAAAGAGATAACCATTAGAAAATCAAGGCCTAGCGCCCCCAGGAGCCGTATCCTCTCTTCCAAAGTGTTCAGATATAAGGTCGGCTCATGGGGAAAGAGGATCTCGCGGGGATGAGGGTCGAAGGTCACCGCTCCCGCCAATAAAGCCTTCTCCCCGGCTCTCTTCACCATCCCCTCGATCAGATAACGATGGCCCAAATGCACTCCATCGAAGATGCCTACGGTAAGGATAGAGTCTCGTTCCAGTTCCGCTTCGCTCAGATCGGTGATCACTCTCATAGGGGTTGGAAAACCTTCTTGGGCCGCCACAGACCCTCCTCGAAAGCCAAAAGGGCCACAAACTCCCCGGAGATCGAATAGGCGCGAAGATAAGGCGTCTTTGCCGGTTCCCCTGGTATGCTCTGACCATGACGAACCCTTTTCTCCTTCTCTCTATCCAAGATAAGCGCCTCGAACTGGAGAAGGGCCTCGTCGATGGGGTGGATCAGGAGCCCCCAGAACCCACCATGGAAGGCCTCCTCCACCTCTTGGAGAGTGGCCGCCTCTTCTAGGGTGAAACGGCCGCAAGCCAAACGGGTTAGGCTGGAGAGGTGAGCGCCACACCCCAGCATCTCCCCCAGATCCCGTGCTAAGGCCCGTATGTAGGTGCCAGGGGAGCAGGTCACTTCTATCTCCAAGAAAGGGGGAGCCCAGTCGAGAACCTCCAGTCTAAAGATCTCCACCTCCCGGGGGGTGGGCTCTACAGGCACCCCCTGACGAGCCAGCCGGTAGAGGGGTACCCCCTCCTTTTTCAGAGCCGAATAGATGGGCGGAACCTGCTGAATCCGCCCCCGGAAAGAGGCTAAGGCGCTTTCGATCTCTCGAAGAGCGATCCCTCTTGGGTCAGAGCGAGAGATAACCCTCCCCTCCGCATCACCCGTGTCCGTGGTCATCCCCAGCCTTACCTGGGCCCGATATACCTTGGGGCTCTCCATCAGGTACTCGGTAACCCGAGTCCCTTGGCCGAAGCAAACCAGAAGCACTCCGGTAGCCATAGGGTCCAAGGTGCCAGCGTGACCCACTCGCCCCATCCCTGAGGCCTGCCGCACTTTAACTACCAGATCGTGGGAGGTAAAACCCTGGGGTTTATCGATATTGAGGATACCCGAACCGGGGCGTAGATAGGCCTCTCTCCCTGGACAAGCAAAACCACAGGCAAGGCATGGTTCCCTCGTCTGAAAGCCCCGATTTGGCGATCTGACCACTTTCCCTTTCAACCCTTAAGGGGCGAAGAGAGCCTCTCCTTTGCCTTAGCCAGAACCTCCGTCATCACCTCCTCGAGTTTCCCTTCCAGGGAGCAGCCCGCGGCCTGGGGATGGCCGCCGCCCCCGAAATATTGAGCGATGGAGGAGACATCGACCTCTGGTCTGGATCTAAGGCTCACCTCTATCAGGCCGTCCTCCCTCTCCCTGAAGACGATGGCTATATCCGCTTGGCCCAGGGAAGCCAGAAGGTTGACCACCCCATCTCCCCGGTCAGCGCGGGCTCCGTAGCGACTCCGCATAGCCATAGTCTCGGTAGCCCAGACCATTCGCCCCTTCAGCCTCAGGCTCTCGATTATCGCGCCCCAAAGACGAAGGGTGGAGAGGTCCCAATGGCGGAAGACCTGCTCCGTGATCTCGCTTAGCGAAGCCCCGGCCTTCATAAGTTGGGTGGCTATCTCCAAAGTTCGGACTGTGGTATTCGCTGTCCTGAAGCCTTGGGTATCGGTGACCAGGCCGGTGAGGAGATAGGTGGCCAGAAGAGGGTCTAGCGGTATCTTTAAATCGGGCAAGAGGTCATATATGATCTCCGCCGTGGCCGCGGCCTCGCTCTGCACCAAGTTAACCGTTCCGAAGAACCTATTGGTAACGTGATGATCGATGTTAAGAAGGGGCAAGCCCGACTGTGCCACCTTCTCCCCCAAGGAGCCAAATCGGCCAAGGTCGCTGGCGTCGAGGGCGATAGCCAAATCTTCGTCCCCAGGTTCTCGGGCTTCAAACCACTCGCCTCCCGGGAGGAAGGCGAACATCGAGGGGAGGGGGTCTTCACAGGCTAAGGTGGCCTGCCCCCCCATCTTCTCCAGGGCTCGACCCAAGGCTAAGGCGGACCCGATAGCATCCCCATCGGGTGCCTGGTGGGCCATGATATAGGCTCTCTTTGTACCCCGAAGCAACTCCAGGGGGGTCATTCGCCCTCCAACCGCTGAAGCAGGTCGGCGATCCGCTGCCCTCGCTCCAGGGAGTCATCTAGATGGAAGGACATCTCCGGTATGTACCGCAACGATAACCGCGCTCCCAACTCCCGGCGCAGGAAACCCCCGGCTCTCTGGAGACCCCGTAGCGCCTCTTGCCGCTCCTCCCGACAACCCAGGGAACTGACATATACGTGAGCGCGTTTCAGATCGGGGCTTGTCTCCACGGCGACAACCGTTAAACCTTCTAGGCGAGGGTCCTTCACCTTCCTTCGTAACAATTCGCTTAACTCTTCCCTGAGGAGCCCGTTCACCCTTCTCTGCCTGCGGCTGGGCATACCTATCTCACCCTCTCCTTCTTGTAGGCCTCTATGATATCCCCTTCCTCGAAATCTTCGAAGCCATCCAAGCCTATACCACATTCAAAGCCCGCGGCCACCTCCTTCACATCCTCGGTGAACCTCTTCAGAGAGGCGACCTGGCCATCATAAAGGACTTCCCCATCCCGGATCACCTTGGCCTGAGCGTTGCGGCGGATCTCCCCTTCCTCCACATAAACGCCTGCCACCTTCCCTCGCTTACTGATGTGGAAGACCGCTCGTACCTCTGCCTGGCCCAGGACCACATCCTCGTATACCGGCTCCAAGAGCCCCTGGAGAGCCTTCTCCACGTCTTCGATGAGTTTATAGATCACCTCATATTGGCGGATCTCCACCCCCTCCATCTCAGCCATAGAGCGGGCAGTGGGCTCGGCCTGAACATTGAAGCCGATGATGATCGCCTCTGAGGCGATAGCCAGGTTCACATCCGACTCGGTGATGTTCCCCGTCCCCTCATGGATGATCCTCACCCTGAGGTTCTCATCCCCTAACCTCTCTAAGGAGTTCCTCACCGGCTCCAGGGAACCTTGGACATCGCCCTTGAGGATGACCAAAAGTTCCTTGACCTTGCCGGCCTGGATCTGATCGTATATCTCATCCAGACTGAGACGCGGAAGCCGACGTCCCGCCGCCTCCTTCTCCGCACGCTCCTGAGCCAGGGTTTTCGCCCTCTTCTCATCGGGCACAACCTCGAAGGTATCCCCGGCCCTGGGGACATCGGAGAGACCCAGAATGGCTACTGGAGCGGAAGGGGGGGCCTCCTTCACGGGTTTTCCTTGATAGTCGAACATGGCGCGCACACGGCCGTAGATGCTCCCCATAACTAGATTGTCCCCCCCCTTCAAAGTTCCGTTCTGGACCAAGACGGTAGCCATGGGGCCACGACTTCTATCCAGTTTCCCCTCGATCGCCGTCCCCATGGCTGGGCGATGGGGGTTGGCTTTCAATTCCGAGAGATCTGCCACCAAAAGGATCATCTCCAGAAGAGCATCCAAGCCCTCCTTTTCCTTCGCGGAGACGGGAACGCAGATCACCTCTCCACCCTGCTCCTCAACGGTTAAGCCCAGTTCGGCCAGTTGCCGTTTGACCCTCTCTTGGTCCGCATCCTTCTTGTCGATTTTGTTTAGGGCGACGATCATAGGCACTCGAGCGGCCCGAGCGTGATCTATCGCCTCCTTGGTTTGGGGCATCACCCCATCGTCGGCGGCTATCACAAGCACGGCTATGTCGGTAGCCTGGGCCCCCCGGGCGCGCATAGCGGTGAAAGCCTCATGGCCCGGGGTATCTATGAAAGTTATCTTCCTCCCCTTTTTCTCCACCTGATAGGCACCTATATGCTGGGTAATCCCCCCTACCTCGCCTGCTACCACGTTGGTCTGTCTAATGGCATCTAGGAGGGTGGTCTTGCCATGATCCACATGGCCCATCACCGTTACCACCGGGGGACGGGGTTCCAGATCCTCAGGCGCTTCTTGGGCGTAGATCTCTCTCAGGGGAACCTCGGTAAGGGGAGCAGGAGGAGCCTCAACCTCCGGGAGAGGAAGCGGTGCCTCCTCCCGCGGTTCGAAACCCATATCACTGGCCACGACGGCCGCTGTGTCGTAGTCGATAGTCTGATTGATATTGGCCATGATCCCATCGGCGATCAACTCCTTAATCACCTCGATGGGGCTAACCCCTAACAGTTCTGCTAGTTGTCTGACGGTAATGAGATCAGGTATAGTGACAACCTTACGACCCTCCTTTGTTTCCATGTCCACCCCCTTCCCCGCAGTCCTATTCAAGCGCCTGCTCTGCCCTTCTAGGTTGTTCCTTGGCCAAGGCACGACCATGCTCCAGGAGATGTGCCCGTTCCTCAGGGCTAAGGGCAACCTTCAAGGCACGATCCAACCCTCTCTTCTCCAGGGCGGCCTCCCAGCAGGTCTGATGGGGACAAAGATAAGCACCTCGGCCGCTTTTCTTGCCCGTAGGGTCCACCTCCACACCTCCAGCAGGAAGGCACACTATTCGCACCAACGCCCTCTTGGGCCTAATACGACGGCAACCCACACAGGTCCGCTGGGGAATATGTCTAGCCCGCTTCATGGCTGCCCTCCCACCTCTGGGGCCTTATTCACTCTCCTCCTCTTCCAGATCCAGGTCGTAATCATACTCGCCCTGCTCCCAGAGCTCGATCTCCCTCTGCCAATCATCACGACGTCGGCTGGGCCTACGTAACTTCCGAGCCACCACCTCGCCCAACCTCTCGTCGTAAACCAGATCCCGCTTGGGCTTCTTTTTCCTCTCCGCGAATACAAGTCCCTCCTCCTCCCACTCTTCTTCCTCCTCTTCCTCTTCCTCTTCTTCTTCTTCTTCCCACTCCTCTGCTTCTTCTTCCTCCAGAGGCATCTCTTCAGGAACTATCTCTATTTCCGCCGGTTTAACCTCTTCGAGCGCAACCTCGACTTCTTTTGCCTCCTCAGACCCCGCTTCTACCAACGTAACCTCTTCAGGCACCGCCTCCGTTACCTCCAACACCGCTTCTTCAAGGGCAGGCGCTGGCACAGCCTCCTCAACCTCCTCGACAACAACCGGGTAGAGGTTTGCCATCTTCAACCGCTCCTCTATCTCCTCCAGAGATTTAGGGCCCAACCCGGGGATAGCCAAGATCTCCTCGTTACCCTTTTCCAGCCGCTCCAAGAGCCCACCCACCTGGGTCACTCCCGCCTGCTCCAAGGCGTTTTGAAACCGTGTGGAGAGGCCTAGAACCTGGATAGGAGTCTCTTCGGTGATCTCTCCCGGCTCCAGTTCGCCCTTAGCCAAGGCCTCGGCTAGGCGGGCCGTCTCCTCCGCGGCTAATCGGGCGATCCTCTCCGCCGCCTCAGCGGGGCTCATAATATCGATTCGCCAGCCGGTCAACTTGGCGGCCAAACGGGCGTTCTGCCCCTCCCGGCCGATGGCTAAGGATAACTGTTTTTCCGGAACCACCACGATAGCCGTCTTCCCCATCTCTTTGTCTTCCACCAATTCCACGCTTACCGGCCGCGCTGGGCTCAACGCTTTGGCGATGAACTCCTTGGGGTCAGAACGCCACTCCACAATATCTATCTTCTCTCCGCCCAACTCGTTGACGATAGACTGGATCCTCACCCCGCGCATCCCCACACAAGCCCCTACCGGGTCCACTCCAGGCTGTAGAGCGGCCACGGCTACCTTGGAACGGGAACCGGGTTCGCGGGCGATGGCCCTTATCTCCACCGTCCCGTTATATATCTCGGGCACCTCCAGCTCCAGGAGGCGGCGGAGCATAGCCCAATGGGTGCGGGAGACGATGATTTGAGGGCCACGGCTGGTCTTGGTTACACTCAACACGTAGACTCGTAACCTTTGTCTCGGGCGGTATCTCTCGCTCGACACCTGCTCGCTACGAGGCAGGATAGCCTCCGCTTTCCCCAGGCTCAGGGTGATAGCCTGGGCATTGATGCTTTGCACCATCCCGTTCAGTATCTCCCCCTCCTTGTCAGCAAAGGCTTCATACAACGCATCCCTTTCCGCTTCCCGGATCCGTTGCAGTATCACCTGCTTAGCCGTCTGGGCTGCTATCCGGCCGAAGTTCGAAGGGGTCGTCTCCACCAAGACCGTCTCCCCCAGGGCCGCTTCTTCCACCAGTTCTTTGGCCTCAGCCAAGGAGATCTGCGAACGGTTGTCCTCTACCTCCTCGACGACCTCTTTCTCGGTGAAGATCCTCACCTGCCCAGAGGCGGGATCGATCTTGGCGGTGACGTTGGCGAGGCCGCCAAAGTCCCGTTTATAGGCCGAGACCATAGCCTGCTCCACGGTTTCCAATACCACCTCTTCGGAGAGGCCTCTTTCGGCACAAAGTTGATTGATGGCTCTAATAAAGTCGGTCTTCATCTAGCCACTCTCCATACCACT
>DMLA01000117.1 GCA_003453555.1 Chloroflexota bacterium
GAACTCCTGGGCTCGAGCCACCGCCTTATCGACGTCACCGAAGAGACCATCGCCAGCGAAAGAATCGGGGGTCAGGTTGAGGATACCCATGATATAGGTCCTCTTCCCCCAATGAAAGGTTGTATCCCCTATGGTAAGGGGACTCCTCTCCCCCAGGTAGCGGGCTAGCCCCTGTTGAAGTTCAGCGGCGATGGCCACCAGGCTCTTTAGAGGTTGACCGCGGAGTTTCTTAACCAGTCCCTCGTAGTGGCGCTGGGTACCCAGAAGCAATACGTCGCTCGTCTCTCTCTCGCCAAAGTATATATCCCCGGCCAAGACCGCTTCGCCCCCCTGGGAGAGCATCTCCTGCTTGATGATATTAGCGGCGGCGAATTTCACCCCCTCTAACTTTACAGCGTAGAAGAGCCCCTTGGGGACCATGATTTTGATCCCTCCAGGGTGGGCCCCGATCTTTGTCATCTCCACCCGAAGCCTTTCAGGGGTATCCAGGTTCAAGAAGCGGAGGTTAAGACTCATGCCCGATGCTCCCCTATAATGGAGAAGAACTCCGCTCTGGTCTCGGCCCTGGTGCGGAAGATGCCCCGCGTGGCAGAGGTAACCAGGCGACTACCCGGTTTCCTGATACCTCGCATGGTGATACAGAGGTGTTCCGCTGCGATCACCACCCCCACCCCCCTGGGTCGAAGCCCCTCCATGATGGTATCCGCTATCTGGCTAGTGAGCCTCTCCTGCATCTGGGGGCGCCGAGCCAGGACCTCCACCACCCTGGCTAATTTGCTGATCCCCACCACCCTGTCCACGGGGATATACCCCACGTGAGCCACCCCGTGAAAAGGTAGAAGATGGTGCTCACAAACGGAATAGAAGGGGATATCCCTTAAGACCACCATCTCCTGGTTCTGGGGCTGGGAGAAGCCAACGCTCAAGACCTCAAGGGGGTCCTCCCTCAGTCCGGAGAATATCTCCTCATAGGCCTCGGCGATGCGGCGAGGGGTTCCGACCAACCCCTCCCGCTTAGGGTCTTCCCCCAAAGCCTCGATAATCTCTCTCACCGCTCTCTCTATGCGTCGTTGGTCCACTTATCCCTCACCTTTCTAGTCTTTGATGTTCGTAAAAACGTAGCAGCGTAATAACTGGTCAGAGAAACTCCCAGATCTCCTCCAGACCCCCAATCACCGGACAGTCAACGGTAGTAGGTGCGGAACCGGAGCGGTCCAAAAGTATCGGCCTGAGGCCCGCGGCCCGGGCACCCAGTATGTCAGTGTGGTAAGTATCCCCCACGTAGAGGATCTCGTGGGCTCGCACCCCCGCCCGCTGTAGGGCCAACTGGAAGATATGAGGGGTGGACTTAGTGGCCCCCACCACAGCGGATACGATAACGAAGTCGAGATAGCGAGTCAACCCCAGACTCAAAAGCAGATCGGGCAGCCAATCCCCCCAGTCCGAGACCACGCCCAGGATCAGCCCCCGCT
Organism: Chloroflexota bacterium; assembly: GCA_003453555.1. Classification (GTDB taxonomy): domain Bacteria; phylum Chloroflexota; class Anaerolineae; order UBA7937; family UBA7937; genus UBA7937. Next base: position 1,473 of record DMLA01000117.1, read on the forward strand.
CCTTCAGTTCCGCCAGAAGCCCCATCACCTCAGGAAAGGGAGACCAATTCTCGGGGTGTTGCGCCCTTTGATAGACAACGGCAGCCAACTCCCGTGGTTGCGGGAGCCCTAAGGCCTCAAAGAACTCGGCATAGAGTTGCACAAAGAACTCCCGCACACCCTCCTCCGAAGCCCAGAGATCCCCCTGCTCCCGATACCGGGCCACCAAGGTATCGGTAAAGTTACTCATCTCCTCTTCGATCTGAGCCAGAGGTAAGGAGTGGCCATGCTGAGCGCAGATGGCCGCACAGATCTCGGCATCGGAGAAGCGAGGCTGGATGAGGGTCATGCCCACATCAAAGAGGATAGCCTTGTAGCGAGAAGACATTTTTTTAGCCTTTGTGCTTTAGGAGCACCACCTGCGTATCATCGGGGAGAGTGCCCTTGGTCACTTTGAGGCTCTCTTGGGGGGTCTCTTTCACTCCCATCACCTTAAGAAACCTATCCACTGAGTCCAAAGGGGACTCACCCATAGCCTCGGTCCGATAGTGCATCGGTATCACCACCCGCGGCTCCAAGAGGCTTATCACCTCCGAGGCCTCGGCCGCATTTATGGTGGTATGGGAGCCCACGGGGACGAGAAGGATATCTATATCGCTCAGATCCTCCACCTGCGACTGGGTGGGTACCTGCCCCAGGTCGCCCAGGTGACAAACGGTGAGTCCCTCAAAATCGAAGAGGTATATGGTGTTCTTACCCCTGTCCCGACCCTTCCGCCTATCGTGGTAGGAGGCGATACCGGTGATGAATATCCCTTGGATCTCGTATTCGCCGGGCCCGTCGATCACCTTGGGGGAGCCCCTTACCCCCTTCGAGTAGTTGTGGCCCGGATGGGGGTGGCTGATGGTGACGATATCGGCTCGCAGTCGTGGTAGAGTGTACCCCATCCCCTTGCCATAGGGGTCGGTGACCACCACGCCCCCTCTGCTCCGCAGCCGAAAACAGGAATGGCCATACCAATTGATCTCCATTATACCCCCCATATAAAGAACGCTCTAATTATAACCTAAGGGAAGGCGGAAGAAAAGGGAAAAGACTCGGTCCCTAGCCTGCCTTGGCACGCCTTGGGGCAAGCGACTTGGGCCAGGGGACAGTCTGGTTTGGCTTAGAGTCCACCCTATGCTAGAATAGCGATTAACTTCCAAGGAAGGGATCGATCTATGTCCAGGTCTATCTTTCTCGGCCTAGCGATCCATAACCATCAACCGGTGGGCAACTTCGATTTCGTCTTCGCCGAGGCCTACGAGAAGGCCTATGAGCCCTTCCTGGCCCTCCTAGAGCGTCACCCCGCTATCAAGATGACCCTCCATTACTCGGGCCCTCTGCGCGATTGGCTGATGGCCAACCGACCGGATTTTCTCCCTCGGGTAGCCGCCCTGGTAGCGAGGGGCCAGGTGGAGATGATGACCGGGGGCTACTATGAGCCTATTCTGGTGGCTATCCCGGGGGACGACAGGCTGGGCCAGATCCGAAAGATGACCCGAGCCGTGCGAGAGGATTTCGGCCATGAAGCAAAAGGGGCTTGGTTGACGGAGAGGGTCTGGGAACCCCCTCTGGCAAAAGTCTTCGCCCAAGCAGGGGTCGAATATACGGTGGTCGATGACGCCCACTTCCACTATGCTGGTTTTCGAGGGGAGATATTCGGCTACTACGTGACCGAAGAAGAGGGGTGGCCCCTCAAACTCTACGCCTCCAGTAAGCGGCTCAGGTACACCATCCCCTGGCGAGAGGTGAGAGAGACGATAGAATGGCTACGGGAGGAAGCCACACCGGAGGGGACGAAGATCGCCGTCATGGGAGATGACGGCGAGAAGTTCGGGCTCTGGCCGGGGACCTACGAACACCTCTGGAAGAGAGGGTGGATGGAGGAGCTCTTCACCGCCTTGGAGGAGAATAGTTCCTGGCTCCAGACGATCACCCTGGGAGAATATGTGAAGCGGTACCCCCCCGCTGGCCGCGCCTATCTACCTGACGCCTCCTACGAGGAGATGACGGAATGGGCCCTTCCCGCCGCCCTCTCTAGCCAGATAGTGGAAATCAAGGATCGACTGAGGCGAGAAGGGCAAGAAGAGATCCTCTCCTTCATCCGGGGAGGCTTCTGGCGTCACTTTCTGGTGAAATATCCAGAAGTGAACGACATGCATAAGAAGATGCTCCTAGTCCACGATAAGGTGCGAGCCATGCCCCCTTCCCCCTGGCAGGAGAAAGCCCTGGACGAACTCTGGAAAGGCCAATCAAACTGCCCCTACTGGCATGGGGTCTTCGGGGGCATCTATCTACCCCACATAAGGGCTGCCAACTACCAGCACCTTCTGGCTGCAGAGAGGCTGGCTGATGAAGCCTTGCATCCCGAAGAGGGATGGCTCGAATACTCTCTCGTCGATTTCCGGCGGGACACCCATAAGGAACTTCTAGTCAGCGGGGACTCCGTGAACCTCTACTTCGATCTTCATCGAGGAGGCACGTTGTTCGAATGGGACTGGCGGAAAAAGGGGTTGAACCTCCTGAATAACATCAGCCGACGCCCAGAGGGGTATCATAAACTATTGGGGCAGATAACCCGGGAAAGCGAGGAAGCCCCCAAAACGATACACGAGATCGTAGAGGCAAAGGAGGAAGGTTTAGAAGCCTTTCTGGTCTACGACTCTTATAGGCGCACCGCCTTCATCGACCATTTCCTACCCCTTGAATTGCCTCTTCCGGATTTCTGTAAAGGCGACTACAAGGAGATAGGGGATTTCGTTGATCAACCCTATAAGCATGAGATAAGAGAGGAACCGGGGAGGCTACGCCTCACCCTCTTCCGGGACGGGTACCTTCACCAGGGCGATCTCTTACCCTTCCGGGTGGAGAAACGGTTCTCCATACCTTCTGGGGAGGTGGAGTTGCCCGTCACTTATCGGGTAACCAACAACAGCCCTCAAACGATAACCGTCCGCTTTGGGATAGAACTCAACTTCGGGCTGCTTTCCGGCCATTCCCCCCAGGCCTATTACGAGATAGAGGGGTATAACTCAGCCCACCTTGACTCCACGGGGGAGACGGAGAAGGTAGGGGGCTTTCGACTGGTGAACCGCGACCTGGGGCTGGCCATAAGGATCAAAGTCGATCCAGAGGCCACCCTATGGCGCTTCCCCATAGAGACGGTCTCCCAGTCGGAGAGCGGCTTCGAGAGGATCTATCAAGCCTCTTCCCTGCTCCTCCACTGGGGACTCCGGCTTGAGCCTGGTCGAGGCTGGCCAGCCAGGCTCCTAGTACAGTTTGACAAGATGGAGCCCTAAGGCTATAATAGCCGCATGTTTCTTGGCTCTTCTAAAAGCGGAGAAAGGAGCAAATGGCTTCTATGAACGAAGAGAAGAGTCCCTTCATCAAGGCTTTGGAGATCTTTTTAGAGGGGGAACGGACGGGGCAACTGATCAAATTCGTGCTCATCCCCGTCCTCTTGATCTTGGCCGCTCTTTTACCCCCCATCTCTCTAGTCGATCGGGTGCTGGCCGCGGGTTATACCACCATCACCTTGGGTGGCGGCTCAGTAGTAGATCTCGACGGGACGCAACTCACTATTCTGCCTCAGGGGCTCTCCCAGCGCATCCGGGTGCGTCTCACCTCCCTCCCTCGCCTGGACTTCCTTGCCGGGAAGACGGAAGAGGGGGAAGCCCTGGAGTTAATACCTCCTTACCTGGATATGAAGAGCCCTCTCTATCTCCTGAAGGTGAGGGGGCCCATGCCAGAAGCCTCCTTTCTCACCATCCCCATCCCTAACGACGCCGAGCCACTGGCCACCTTGGATATTTACCAGTGGACCGGCGAGGAGTGGCAGTGGCTCCCCCATAAGATCATCCCCGAGGACGACGTAATAGAGACCTGGCTCTCTTCCCTCCCCCCAGGCATAGCGGTTATGCAGACCAGGCCTCGCCTCCCCTCGGTCGCTTGTGAGTTGGGCGAGGGGGGCACGCTGGCAGGGGCAAAGAGTGATATTTTGACAAGGGTCAGCGCTCAAGGCCTCTTCCTCCAGAACGATGGGCTAAGTGGCGAGGCGACGATTGGAGGAGAGATCAGCCCCTTGGCCCAAGGGGAAGACCATGTGGTCATACCTACCCTGGTGAACAGGGTGAACGGGGTGATACGGGACGATCTCACTCACAACATCTTGGTAAACGAGGATCTGAGGCGAAACCATATCCAAGAGATAGTGGGTCTGGTAGTGGAGAGCGACTACGCTGGCATCCGGATCGACTACGCGGGGATAGGCCCTCCTCTGCGAGAGGATTTCACAGCCTTCATCACCGAATTGACAGATCAACTGCACGCCGAAGAGAAACTGTTGACCGTGAGGGTGGAAACCCCAGTGCAGATAGCGGAGGATCGCTGGGATACAGGGGGGTACGATTGGGAGGCACTGGGACGAGTAGTAGATGGTTTACAATTGCCGGCCCTTCCTCTCCCCCAGGCCTACCTTCCTGGTGGACAGATGGAAGCGCTCCTAAACTATGCCCTAGGGCTAGTGGATCGCTACAAGGTTCGCCTCATACTCTCCGCCCAGGCTCGTGATCGGGTGGGAGATCAAGAGGCTTCTCTCTCCTACGAGGAGGCTCTGGGGCTCTTGGGTGGTCAGATCGCCCTCCCGGGAGAGGAGGTAAACCCTGGCCAGAGCCTGACCATGGAGCCATCCTCCCTCAAGGATTGGGGGATGCAATACCTAGAGGGGGCTCATACCTATTGGTTCACCCATCAAGATGAGAGAGGTGAACACACCATCTTTTTGGAGAACGCGGAAAGCATAGCCCATAAGTTGGAACTGGCCAGAGCCTTCAACCTGCAAGGAGTGATGGTAGAGGGGCTCTTGGATGAGGGGTGCGATGAAAGGGTTTGGGAGGCTCTAAGTCAATACGCTGCCGCCCAGCCTTGCAGCATCCAAAACCAGTTCGCCATATTATGGCAGGTGGCTAACACCCAGGGAGAAGTGATGGCGGAGGAGGTCTGTCCCCTAGACGACCCCACCTTCTCCTGGACGGTGCCGCAGGCCGGGGAATATATCATCTCTTATGCCATCTCCGACGACGGCGGGCAAACCGCCTCGGTTGTTGGAGGGGAGGCTCTCTTGGTGGCTTTAGCGCCCACCCCCACGCCTACGCCCATCCCCACCCCCGTT
>DMLA01000040.1 GCA_003453555.1 Chloroflexota bacterium
CACTTTTTCAACAGTCTCCTAGGCCCGCCTTTGACTAAAACCCCCATCTTTGGTATACTTTAACAAGTAGTACATCTGTCTTGAAAAGGCTTTTGGGAGGTTGGTAGATGTTTTATTTTGACCCTATGTATCTCATCTTCGCCCTTCCGGCCCTCATCCTGGCCTTCTTCGCCCAATACAAGGTGCAATCCACATATGCCAAATATTCCCGAGTGCGCAACACGCGAGGGCTTACCGGGCTGGATGCGGCTCGTTGGCTTCTGGGATCCAGCGGCCTGAGCCACGTCTCCGTAGAGGGAGCCCGGGGGCGTCTCAGCGACCATTACGACCCTCGCAAGAAAGTGCTGCGTCTCTCGGGGGAGGTGGCCTACAGTCAATCGGTAGCCGCCTTGGGCATCGTGGCTCACGAAGTAGGCCACGCCCTCCAAGACCAGACCAACTACGCCTTCTTACGGCTCCGCACCGGGCTGGTTCCCGTGGTCAACCTGGGCTCGTATCTGGGCTTCATACTCTTCTTCATCGGGATATTGCTCCAATTCTCGGGTCTCATCTGGCTGGGCATCATCTTCTTCTCCGGCAGCGTCGTCTTCGCCTTCCTCACCCTGCCCGTGGAGTGGGACGCCAGCCGCAGGGCCTTGCAGATGCTCAGGGCGGGCGGCCTGGTCGATTCCAGCGAACTGAAGGGCGCCCAGGCGGTCCTCTCGGCGGCTTCCTTGACCTATGTAGCCGCCCTGGCCCAGGCGATCTCCAGCCTACTCTACTACATCTTCATCGCCCTGGGGATGCGCCGCCGCGACTAACCGGGAGGGGATGCGAGAAACCTTGACATGCGAATACCTGACCATCTGGAGGGCGACGCCGGGGGGAAGGTCGCCCTTCTAGATTTAACCTATGCAGAACTAGAAGATCTGGCTCTCTCTCTAGGCCAGCCCCGCTATCGGGCCGCCCAGATAGCCGCATGGGTCTATAAACATCTGGCTTCTGACTTCAAGGAGATGCACAACCTACCCCTAGCCTTGCGAGAGCGGCTGGCGGAGGTATCGGAGATCGGGAGGCTGACTCCCCTGGAGGAGATCACCTCCCAAGACGGTCTCACCCGAAAGGTGCTTTTCTCCCTCCCCGACGGCCACACCATAGAGAGCGTGCTTCTGCACTATAAGAGGCGGCACACCATCTGCCTCTCCACCCAAGTGGGCTGCTCTATAGGATGCCCCTTCTGTGCCACGGGACAGGCGGGGTTCGAGCGGGACCTATCGCCCGGGGAGATAGTAGAACAGGTGCTATATTTCGCCCGTGAATTGCAAGGGACAGGACAACGGCTCACTAACCTCGTCTTCATGGGGATGGGAGAGCCCTTTCTCAACTGGGAGGCCACCTGGAAAGCGGTCCAGGCTTTCACCGACCCTCGCCGCTTCGGCCTGGGAGCCCGCCACATCACCATCTCCACCGCCGGCTTCGTACCCGGCATAGAGGCTCTAGCCCGGGAGGAGTCCCAACTGGGCCTGGCCATCTCCCTCCACGCGGCCAACGACGAGTTGCGAGAGAGGCTCGTTCCCCTGAACCGTCGCTACCCCCTAGAGGTGCTAATGGAGGCCTGTCGGGATTATGTCAAGCGCACAGGGCGAAGGGTCACCTTCGAGTACGCTCTCATAGAGGGACTCAACGACTCTCCCTCCCATGCGCAAGAGTTGGCCGGGCTTCTCTCCGGCCTCCTCTGCCACGTCAACCTCATACCCCTCAACCCCATCGCGGATTGTGCCTGGCGAGGCAGCCCAAAGGATGCGGTCTTGGCCTTCCAAAGGGAACTCCGCAAGGAAGGGGTGCCGGTTACCGTCCGCATGGATCGAGGGCTAGATATCCAGGCGGGATGCGGCCAACTGCGCTCTCGAAGAGGTACATGTCAAGCCAAATGACAATGTTACCGAAAAGGAGGTGTTGATTTTTCGCCCCACAAGGTGTAAGATTAACAAAATGGGGAAGATGATCAAACTGGCTCCTTCTATTCTGGCCGCCGATTTCTCCCGTCTCGGCGATGAGGTGGCCGCCTGTGAGGCGGCGGGCGCAGACTACATCCACGTGGATGTGATGGATGGCCGTTTCGTGCCCCAGATCACCGTCGGCCCTCTGATAGTCGAGGCCCTGCGCTCCAGGACTCAATTGCCTTTAGATGTCCACCTCATGATAGAGGAGCCAGAGAGACATATGCAGGCTTTCGCAGAGGCAGGAGCAGATATCCTTACCGTCCACCAAGAGGCCTCTCCCTTCCTCCACCGCCTGATCGAGCGAATAAAGGGGTTGGGCCTCCGCGCAGGGGTCTCCATCAACCCCATGACCCCTGTGGCCAGTGTGGAGGAGGTTCTGCCCTATATCGATCTTCTCCTCTTGATGACCGTGGATCCCGGCTATGGAGCCCAGACCTTCATCCCCAGCATGCTGGAGAAGATAAGAAAGGCGCGAACCCTCCTGGATGAGCAGGGGTTCTCCTGCGAACTAGAGGTGGACGGAGGGATAAACAGCGAGATAGCACCCCAGGTGGTGGCTGCTGGAGCCACGGTGCTGGTGGCCGGAACCGCTGTCTTCAGGCAAGGTAAAGGGATAGGTGCAGCACTAAAAGCCCTCCGTGCATTCGTATCCTGAGGATGCTCACTATCCGAAGAAGGAGGGTATAGTAACCGCACCCTTATGGCGGGGTTTAACAAAGTGAAAAAGCCAGCCCCGAAGCGCTGGCTCGTGGAGTGGAGGTGAAAAAGACTACAGCGTCAACTTTCCTTCGGCTATCATCTTGTCCAGGGAACGCAAACATTTGGCACACACCTTGAGCCGCCTCTTGGTGTTGCCGATGATGATCGTCCTCTTCTGGATATTGGGCTTGAACTGACGGTTGGTGCGATTGAGAGCGTGGCTGACATTATGGCCGAACTGAGGCTCCTTACCACATATATCACATTTAGCCATTATATCGCTCCTTCTATATTCGACAAATAAATCATATCACAGAAAGGCGTTTTGAGCAAACCGAGCCTTCCAAGGGGAGAGGGAAATGACCGAGGAGACGAAACTGGGAAAGATAGAGATATCGCCCACCGCCATCGCCCATCTGGCTAGCCAAGCGGTGCTCCAATGCTACGGTGTAGTGGGTATGGCCGCTCGTACCCTTCGTAACGGCCTGGCGGTCCTTCTCCACCCCAGGGAGAGCTATCGGCGAGGCGTGGAGGTTAAACTCGTCGATGACCAGATCATCATCGATCTTTACGTCATCATCGAGCATGGTACCCGGGTCTCCGAAGTGGCCCACAATATCGTCCAGAGCGTCAAGTACAATGTGGAAAAGGCCTTAGGGGTTCCGGTGACCCAGGTGAACGTCCATGTCCAAGGGCTGCGAGTGAGCAAGGAGTAGATCCGAGGAAAATTGGCAGAAAAACCTGAACTCAGGTGTGATGGCCAGAATCTGATGCAGATGCTGGCTACGGCGACCGCTTGGCTGGAGAAGCACGCGGTAGCCATCAACGCCCTCAATGTCTTCCCCGTCCCCGATGGCGATACCGGGACCAACATGCTCCTCACCATGCAGGCGGCTCTGGAAGAGATAGGAAACGCCTCCCAAGGTTCTCTTGGTTCCATAGCCCAAGCCGCCGCCTACGGCGCTCTCATGGGGGCTCGCGGCAACTCGGGGGTCATCCTCTCCCAGTTACTGCGAGGGATAGCCAACAGTCTGGACAAGAAGCAAAGTTTCGGCCCCCTCGAATTCGCTCGGGCCATGGCCGAGGCCTCAACGATGGCCTACAAAGCGGTCATCCGGCCTGTGGAGGGGACCATGCTCACCGTGAGCAAGGACGCCGCCAAGGCGGCCATGGCCGCCGCCCAGGAGGGGGAGGACCTTCTCACCGTTCTAGAGAAGACGGTGGAAGCGGCGAAGGAGTCGGTGGCTAGGACCCCTACCCTCCTCGATGTCCTCCGAGAAGCCGGGGTCGTTGATGCCGGAGGCCAGGGCCTCTTCATCATCCTCGACGGGATATTACGCAGCCTTAAGGGAGAAGCGATAGAGATGAAAGAACCGACGGAGATGGTACCCGCCGAACTACCGGAGGAAGCGGAGATGGAATGGGGCTACTGCACCGAGTTCATCCTCCAAGGCAAGGAGTTAAACCTGGCGGAGGTGCGGGAGAAGATAGCCTCCTTTGGCGACTCGGCTCTGGCGGTGGGCGACGAGCGGGTCATAAAGGTTCACGTCCACACCCTCGATCCCGGCCAGGTGCTCAGTTACGCCTCCAGCCTCGGTGTGCTCAGCAATATCAAGATCGATAACATGCAGGAGCAACACCGGGAGTTTCTGGTTCTGGGGGAGGAAGCCGCCAAGGCTGCTGCGGAGGAGATAGAAGGCATAGCCACGGTGGCCGTGGCCTGGGGCGATGGACTCATCCGGGTCTTCGAGAGCCTGGGGGTAAAAAGCATCGTCCCCGGTGGCCAGACTATGAACCCCAGCACCCAAGAACTCTTAGAGGCCGTAGAGACCCTCCCCGCCAAAGAGGTGATAATCCTCCCCAACAACGAGAACATCTTCTTGGCCGCCGAACAGGCTCAAAAACTCTCCCGCAAGAAGGTGGTAGTGGTGCCCACCGCCACCATCCCTCAGGGTATAGGAGCCCTTCTGGCCTTCGACAAGGAGGCGGATCTGGAAACCAACACCCAAAATATGGAGAGGGCGATAGCCGCTATCCAGACGGTGGAGGTGACCACCGCCGTGCGCCCGGCGAAAATCAACGGCATCAAGATAAAGAAAGGGCAGATCATCGCCCTTCTCAACGGCCATCTGGCCGCCTCGGGAGAGAAGATCGAGGAAGTCGTTCGCCAGGCCCTGGAAAAACTGGGGGGTGACCAGTACGAGATCATCACCCTCTACTACGGAGAGGATACCCCACTACAGGCGGCCGAGAGTCTGGCCGACGAGATTCGCCGATGGTACCCTGAGCAAGAGGTAGAATGCATCGAGGGCGGGCAACCCTACTACCACTATATCATCTCCGTGGAGTGAACTATAAATGAAGGTAAAGGTAGTCACCGACAGTACAGCCGATCTCTCTCCAGAGACGGCGCAAAGGCTAGGGATCACCGTGGTGCCTCTCAACATACATTTCGGTGCAGAGACCTTCCGCGAGGGGATAGATCTCACCACCCGGGAGTTCTTCCGCAAACTGCACGCCTCACCCCTTCCTCCCTTCACTTCGCCTCCCAGTGAGGCCACCTTCTACGAGGCTTACGCCAAGTTGAGCCGGGAAACGGACGAAGCGATCTCCATCCATACCTCCTCCAGACTAAGCGGCACCTACCGGGTGGCTAGCGAAGTAGCCGAATCCCTCTTAGGACAATGCCGCATCATGGTCATGGATTCCCTCACCACCTCCTTGGCTTTGGGAAACCTGGCTATGGCTGCTGCAGAGGCAGCACAGGAAGGGGCCAACCTAGATGAGGTGGTAAGGCTGGTTCGGGGTATGATCCCTCACCTCTATCTCGTCTTCTTTGTCGAGACCCTCGATTATCTGGAGCGAGGAGGGCGCATCGGAAAGGCCCAGGCCTTCCTGGGCACCATGTTGGGCATCAAGCCTCTCCTTATCATCGAAGAGGGGGAGATCCAGCCTTTAGAGAAGGTCCGCACTAGAACTGACGCTCTGGAGAAACTATTCGAATTCATCACCGAGTTCCCCCATATCGAGAAGATGACCCTCTTCAAAGGGATAGAGAGTGCGGGGATCGAGGACCTCCTCCAACGGATCGAGACGGCTTACCCCGACAAAGAGGTGGATGTCGTCACCTATGGCCCCGCGCTGGCCACCTATGTGGGCCCTGGAGCCATGGGGGTCTTCGTCTACGAGGGCATGGAATAAGATGCTATCCCCCATCGAGAAACTGACTAAGATCCTAAACCTCGAGGAGAAGATGGGTTACGCCAACCGGGCCGTCATCGGAGGGCTGGAGAGGCTGGCCCAGTTCTGGGGCCCGGAAGCCGCGGAAGCCGGAGAAGCCCTCCCGGTGGAGGAGATCGTGACCCTCTTGCGTCGCTATCCAGAGGAAGAGGAAGAGGGGCGAAAGGCCCTCATTGAGGAGATCCGAAACCTCATGAAGGGGAGAGAAGAGGTATCAGTTGCCGAAAAGAGGGCCCCTGCCGAGCCCAAGGAGAGGGTAGATATCGACTCGCCGGCGACCGAACTCCATGGCGTGAGCAAAGCCTATGCCCAGCGCCTTCGTCGCCTCGGAGTAGAGACTATCCGAGATCTCCTTTACCTCTTCCCCCACC
>DMLA01000187.1 GCA_003453555.1 Chloroflexota bacterium
TAGGCCAGGGGTCCAGAAGGGCGGGAGGCATATCAGGAAAGAGTGGAGCCGCTTCTTTCAACTTCTGGATGACGAAAGTTCTTGTCCCCTCGTTTATGAGCACCATGGATAGGGTCAAGAGGAGGAGAAAGAAGGGAGAGATGAGGAGGACTAGAAATATAGAAAAGCCTCTGGTCAGCGTCTCCCTAACGGTTACCCCTTTCTCAGAGATGACCAGTTCCCTCAATTGGGCTATTAGAAAAGAGAAGAGGACGAAAACGAAGAGGCCGAACATCACCAAGTACTGATGCCATCGCGTCTTCACGAAGAGCACGGGCAGGATCCCCCCCGCCTGGGAGCGAAAGCCGAGATAGAAAGGGAGATAGAGAAGGAGGCTAAGGATGACGAGTTTCCCCCCGAACTCCAAGCCACCGAGAGTGAAATGGCCTTGGATATATCGACCGATGGCATATGCGGCCACCACGATCAAACTATAGGTGGGGAGATCCCAAAAATTGAGAAAGCCCAGGGCCCCCACCGAGAGGCCCAAGAGACCCACCTCTGGCCAATTCAACCTCTCTTGAGAGCGGAAGAGGTTCAGGGCTAGAGCGAGAGCCAAGAGGACGAACGGTAAGGCTAGAACGTGAGGATGCATATCCCCCAAGAGGAAACTGAAGAAGGGGAACTCGTCTATCACCTCCATATCCCGCCCCAGCATAACATCGTGCACCACGCGAGAGGCCCGCCACCACCACCAGTGATCGGTAGGGAGCCACTGGCCGCTCACGGGCGCAGAAGCCAGTTTCCTGATATCGACCCACTGCCAGAAAGAAGTGGACCCCAAACCTCGAGTATGCAATACCTCCAGAAACCCCTCTAGATTGCCGATAAGGGCCACCAGCAAGGCTCCTAGGAACCCGAAGGTGAGGGCGCTCCCCTCCTTGTCTTTATAGACCAGGTTGTAGACCAGACTCGAAGCCCCGGTCAGGGTGAGGGCGAAGAGAAGGGCGATGCCCAGATTGAAAGTCACCTCCGAGGGAAGGCCCGAGAGCCTGGTAAGGAAAGCCATCATCAGATAGCCAAAATAGTAGTAACTTATGCCGTATCCAGAGAGCCAGGGGTCGTGGGGAGGGAACCGCTCGCTCCGCAAGATAGCGTTCAAGAAAGCGAACTCCATAGGCTTCTCCGTGCCCATGATCTCCGGGTTGTAGGCCCGCACCAAAGCCCAAAGGCCGAAGGCAGCGGTGAAGAGGAGTTCGCTGGCCAAAACCACCCTTCTGTGGCGGTTGAGAAAAGCGAGTATCCCCTCCCCCTTTCTTTCGGAGTAGAGATACCAGGAGATCGCCGCCCCGAGCAGGATGACGAAGATGATGGCCTCCCGTTTGTTAGCCAGGAAGCCGAAAGTAACTAGTATCCAAAAGAGGTAACTGCAAAGGAGTATCCCCAACGGCTTAGAGAGAGCATAACCCCTATCGGGGAGAGCCCGGAAGAGGCGGAAAGCGAGGGGCAGAGTCACCAGCCCCAAGATCTCCACGACTAGCCACCAGATGAAGGCCGGTATCACAACGGCTGAAAGCATCGACCTCGCACCTTATACACTTTTGGTGGCGTCAGGTGTTACCATCTGACGCCTTTGGCTGTCAGCCTGCCCCAAGGCGTACCAGCCTGTCCCCCGGCCTGGCAAGTACCAGGGCAGGCTGGCACGTGACAGGTCAGGGGCTGGAGGAGGCAACTTCTGACACCACTGAAAATACGCCATCTACCCTTTCACCTTATACACTCGTACCTTTGGGTTCTCGTAGGCCAACTCCAGGTAGCCCTCCTCTAGGAGGGTGTCGAACTTGGCTAGGGATCGGGCTGGATAGACCGTCCGCTCCAATTGCCCCACATAGATGTAGGTGACATCGAGTTCCTCTATGAGGGTTTTCGTCTCCTCAAGATCTGTGCTCTCATAGAGGGAACGAGCCTCGGCTTCCCGCTGAGCCACCATCCAACCATACCGCTGCTCATTCTGATGAGCCCCTACCAAGGCGGGCAGGCCGGTGTAACTGGCCACCCTCAGCCCCCCCTCACGATAGTAGGGCAAAGGCGCCTCGGCCACAACCGGGGTCCCCTCCACATTTGCTAGGAACCACTGGATGGCTTCATAGTCGTATCGGAGTTCTATGGGGTTACTTTCATCGGGCCAGGTGTATCTCCCCACGGTCATGAAAGCCAAGCCGTCAAGGGTTCCTAAGGGGGGCCTGGCCCCAGGGAAGCGGTCTCGAACCCGGGCCTGGGTCCCGAATACTGTATAGATGCTGGAGGCAAGAAAGAGGAAAAGAAAGGCTCCTTGCCACAACCTGCGCCACCTGAGACCTCTCAGGTACGTCCACAATTGAGGCAAGACTGCGGCCCCCGCCACCGATAGAAGCACCCAGGCCTGGATATAGAACTTGAAGATGGTGTTCATCCGCCGGTAGTCGCCCCCCTGGAGAAAATCTCGCAAGTAGACCACCTCGCAGCCTAGAAGGATCCCCAAGCCCAAAAAAACTAGGAGATGGACAAAACCCCTCTCCGACTGGGAGTCATCACTCAGGATAAGGATCCCCGCCAATATGAGCAAGGGAAAAAGCAAGGCTAAAACCCATTCCTTCAGAAGAAGAAAGGCCAGCGCGGCCAGCGACACGGAACCGAAAGCGAGAAGAGCCTCCCTTCCTCTCAGCCTGCGTTGAAGGGAAAGGAGAAGATAACTACCTATCAAGAAGAGGAAGAACCCCCAAATAGTGAGGAAGGGCTGGATCTCCGTCCGCCGCCTAACCAGGCCCAACCCCACATGAAGGGGCTGGTAATAAGTGAAGAAGGGGAGATAGAGAAGAAGGCCTAAGACCACTATGCCCAGCGAAGCCAACAACGCTTTGACTGTCGCCCCTGCCCCTCCTTGGGCCCAGGCTTGCAGGAGAAAGGCCCCCAAGATGATGAGAAAGTAGGTGGGGAGGTCCCAAGTATTGATAACCGCCACGCCGCCTAGAGAGAGTCCCAAAAGGAGGACTAAAACCAAGGAATCGAGGCTGAAGAGACCATCCTGTAGAGACCGCCTTCGCAAGGCAAAAACCAAAGCCAAAAGGAAGATGGTGAAAGGTATGCCGATCATATGGGGGTGCAGATCGGCGAAGAGGAAACTGAAGAAGGGGAACTCATTTATGGTGAACGGTATCACCCGGGTGCTCCGCCAGTAGTCGAAGGGGAGGAGGGTGCCCCGGCCTAACAGAAGTTGAACCAGGCCCGGGATGGCACGCACCAGCCCTTCCACACCGGGGATGGAACTCCTGAACTGGAGGCCGCCCAGATCCCCCAACCGCTCCGCTATCTGAACTAGCCCATCTAAGTTCCCTAAAAAGGCGAGAAAAAGGGGCGCCACCACCCCCCAAAGGTATTTTCGAGTCAGGTTGTACCCCAAGGAGAAGGCGTTACTCACCGTGAGGGCGAAGAGTGTAGGGATCGCCAGGTTGAAGGCCACCTGGGGAACGATGCCTGTCAGTTTGATGAGGATAGAGACGAGGTGAAGCCCATAGTAGTAGTAGTTGATATACCCTCCCGCGCAGTAAGGGTCATAAGGCGGAAAGTAGGGGCTCTTGACGATGGCGTTGAGATAAGCGAACTCCATCGACTTCTCCCCTCCATTCCAAGGCTGCCATAGATCGGGGTTGAGCACTCGGATGCCCACGAACAGTAGAAAGGCGCAAGAGAAGATCGCCTCGCTGATGAAGATAACCCGTTTCCTGGAAGAGAGGGAGGCGATTATCTCCCGGCGTCTTCTCAAACAAAGAGATACCAGCCCCAGAAGTAGCCCGGCTCCCAAAATGGTGGGAAGGCTATTGGTGAAGAGACGGAGGCTGGCGACAAGCCAGACTAAGTAGGCCACCACCAGAAGGCCCAAGGTCTTGGCAAGGATGTATCCCCCATCGGCGAGATGATGAAATACGAGGAGGGTCAGAGGCAAGGCCACCAGGCCCAACATCTCGACGGCTAGCCACCAGAAAAGGATGGAGAGAAGAGGGTGGCTATTGGCCAACCTATTCCACCCTCGATCCTTTATCACCGGCAACTCATCCACCGGCCCCTCCAGGAGAAGGCTTTTACCTACCTTACGCTCCGGTTCGGCGGGCACTAAACTCTTGGCAAAGAGGCGATCGAACTCCTCATCGGTGAGGTCTCTCTCCTTCTCGAAGACGAGCACCTTGGGGTGGTCATAGACGGTGAAACTCTCATCGGCACGGTCATCGACGAGGGTGAGGCCGAAGAGCCCAGGATAGGAGGTGAGGGTCTTGATCAGTCGGAAGCCCAACTTCTCATCGAAGAGCAACTCGTAATAGCGGGTGGTGATGGGGTATCGTTGGGGCAGCCGAGGGATGGAACCGTAGAGGCGGTTGCTGGAGAGGATGATATAATCCACCTCTCGAAGGTTGCCCACTATCTCTCGATACTTAGCCTCATCATCGGGTTCGTAGAGGGCCATAGTCACGGTACGGTATTCGTTGATGCTCCGTGGCTCCCCATCCACTCGCATTCCCAAGGGCAAATCATCGTCCCAATGCTCCAGGGCCAATGTCGAACCGGGGGGGATATGCCGATAGATCCACTCTGAGGCTTGGACCCGGCTATGAGGACGGCCATAGATGCTCACGAAGGCTAGGGAGTAGAGAAGGCTCAGGGCCATCACCAACCCCAGGACAATCCGCCAGGCACTCCGGGCTGCCCACCCCGTGAACCACTCCCTCAAAGAGAGAAGCATCTTAGCCCCCATGATGTAGAGGAAAGGGAATAGAGGCAACATATAGCGCAGGAATTTCACATAGAAACTCCCGGTGATGAGAAAATAGGGCACCACCCAGGTCAAGAGCAGGATTTCAGATGG
>DMLA01000180.1 GCA_003453555.1 Chloroflexota bacterium
CGAGATAACTCCTCATCCACGGGGGGAAGGAGAGAAGGCAACATCTCGATGACCGTCACCTTGGTCCCTAGGGCGTTGAAGATACTAGCGAACTCCATGCCGATCATCCCGCCCCCTACGATCACCAGATCAGAAGGGGCCTCCTCCAACTCCAAGATCTCGCTTGAGGTGAGGACCCCATCCAGATCTAAGCCCGGCACCGGGGGCTCCCTCGGCTCCGCCCCGGTGGCGATGATGATGCTTCTGGTAGATAGTTCCCTGCCTTCGACGGCGACCTTGTTCGGGGCCAGCAAGCGACCCTTTCCCCTGAAGAGTTCGACTTTACGAGCCTGAAGCAAGGCCTCCACCCCGGAGACGAGCCTTTCCACCACCTTCTCCTTGCGAGCCATCATCTTGGCGAAATCGAGGGCTGGCTCGGAGACCAAGATGCCGAACTCCTGGGCCCTCTCTATATCCAAGAGCAACTCCACGCTCCGGGCCAAGGTCTTGGTGGGGATACAACCCTCATTGAGGCAAACGCCCCCTACTCGCTTTTCCTCTACCAGGGCCACACGAGCCCCCAGTTGGGCTCCCCGCAAGGCGGCTACGTACCCTCCGGGGCCTCCGCCGATAACCGTCAGATCATAATCAGCCATATCTCTCCTCTCTTATCCACCCCACGGCGCAACACTCCTCGCGCCGCACGATCTCTAACCCCAGTTCTTCTGCCAAAAGCACGGCCCCAGAAGCGGGGCTCACGATGCCGTTCACCCCAGCCCGCAGCGCCCAGGGGTCCAACAGATGTCTGTATTCTCCCCGAGGGCGCATGCAACCCAGGTAAAGGGGAACGGTGGGAAAGCGAAGCCGCGCCTCTGCTATGAGGTCGATGACCCCCCTCAACTCTGGAGGCTCCCGCTCGGCGTACCGGGTGCCAGAGGTAGGGGTGAAGACGATGAGGATGAGCCCCTCCACCCCCAACCCTTCCAGGATCTCCAGGGCTCGGTACTCCCCTACGATCTCTCCCCCCTTTAGACCGACCGTGATATGGGGGATTAGGGAGAAATAGCCCCGCAAAAGGTGGTAAGTCTTCACGTAGTCCTCCACCCGCCGCTCCAGGCCGTACACCTCCTGGATCGTCTCGTCATCCCCCACGAAATCGAAGGAGATCACATCTACATAAGGAGCGATAGCCTCCGCTTCCTCCCGCTCGATGAGGCCCACATGCCAGTTCATCACCCGGCCACTCCGCAAGGTTTTTATCTTCGCCAGACCTCTCGTCACCGGCACCTTCCCCGAGGGGTCGCACCCCCCAGAGATGAGGCAACTGGTGGCCCCTTCAACCTGAGCCTTCCAGATGGGCATCATCGACCTCAGGTACACCCCCCCACAGTGGGCGCAATGGAGGGCACAATGGGGCCCGGTGAGACTGATAGTCGCCGTGCTCAGGGGGTAATCAAAGGCCACCCTGGGCGCAAAGTTAGCCTCACGAACCCGCCACGCTGATTCTACTCGCTCCTCTAACTCCATCTATATACTATCCTCTAGCGAGAATTCGATCTCCTCCTCCTTAATCCGTAGCCGGAGGAGGGTCTTGTGAGCGCCTACAGGTAAGGAGTTACCCTCTTCACCTCTGCTCCCAAGTCGAACCGAAAGGAGAATGACGGTTCACCTCCCTAGCCCTGATAGCCGCCCCACCCGGGGGATGCAGAATGCCCCGCTCTAGAGGGCATGCTCGCCCCTCTCCCATCCCACAGGGATCCTGTAAGGACAGGGATACTTTACGTATATCTCCAAAAAGACCTCCCAGAGCGTGCAGAGACGTTCCTCATCTCCCATCGGAAACCATAAGAGTCGTTTCTCAGGCTTCCCTTCACACAGATACTAGAAAAGAGGGTATCCGCATCCTCGACCACTCTCAGTATAGCAAACCAAGATGAAATTGCAACGCCTATGGGCTTGCCTAACCGAGAAGATGGTAATATAATCACCCTCAAAAGGAGGTTCATCTTGAACGAGGAACTCCCAGACGAAGAATGGGACCGCTGGGCGGACGCCAAGTCTTTTCTTCGCGAGATCGTAGAGACCATCGTCCTCACTCTCATCATCTACGGGCTAGTCAGTCTGGGCTTTCGGAACTTCCGCGTCATCCAGACCAGCATGGAGCCCAATTTTCACGATGGCCAATATCTGGTGGTCAACAAACTGACTTACCGCCTCCATCCGCCAGAGCGAGGGGATGTCATCATCTTCCACCCCCCTACCAACCCGGAGAAGGAGTACATCAAGCGGGTCATCGGCCTGCCGGATGAAACGGTGGAGATCAGGGAGGGGTACGTCTATGTCGATGGCCGGCGTCTGGAGGAATCATACATCGCCCAGGTCAATCGGCACGGTTCGTGGGGCCCCTCCGTCGTGGGGCAAGATGAATATTTCGTCCTGGGAGACAACCGGAACAACTCCAGCGACTCTCGCACTTGGGGGATGCTCCCCCGCGAGAACATCGTGGGCAAGGCCTGGCTATCTTATTGGCCCCCTCAAGAATGGGGGCTCGTACCCCACTACACCTTCGTCTCTGGATAAAAGGAGAAGAGATGGATGCGAAGGCTTTCCCCCCTACCCTCGATGATGAATCAAGGGTTCCCCTGGTCGAGTTTCCCCCCCAAGACCTGGTGGAGATCATCGAAGAACTCACCCCAGAAAAGGTAGCCGGTCTCATCGATGTCACCGATCTTAAGGCCGATACTCAGGAGCCCAAGATCAGGAAGATGGTCAACTGGGCGCTGGATTACGGTTTCTACGCCATCTGTGTCAACCCGGTGGAGGTCGATCTACTGCCCAGGTTACTCAAAGGTAGCCCGGTCAAAGAGTCTTACGTGCTCGACTTTCCCCTGGGAAAATCCTCTATTCAGAGCAAGAGCCGGCAGGCAGCGGAGATAGTAGAGACGAGCCGAGATCTGAGAGGGAAGGGGCCCGGCAACGTAGAACTCGACATGGTGATCAACGTTGGCCGCTTCAAGAGGGATCGAAACTACACTCGGGAAGAGATCGAAGCGGTGGTCCAGGCTGCCGAGGGGGAATCGGTCAAAGTGATAATCCGCTCTGGGGAACTGACCGAGGAAGAGATCGTAGAGGTGTGTCAGGTGGCCAAGGAGGCGGGAGCCCATTTCGTGAAGAACTCCACCGGTATGGACGCCCTGGGTGCTACCCCCGAGCATATCTGGCTGATGAGAGAAGCGGTGGGTCCCGATATAGGTGTCAAGGCGGCTGGAGGTATCAAAGACGCCATGACCGTGGTGAGGTTGATCTATGCCGGGGCAAAAGAACCTGAACTGAGAAATCCCCTTCGATTCAGGATCGGCACCAGTAGCCCCTTGAACATCCTAGCCACCATGAACTGGATAAGGCTCAACCCCCAGGCCTGGGCGGAGGCTAAAGTCATCCCCTGCACCATCTGTCCTCACGGCCAGACAGCCAAGCAAAGGAGAGAGGTTCGGGAGATCTACATGAAAAAGTGCCGCCTCTGCCCCTACAGGCGGTACAGAAAGGACAAGGACTTCTGATGGTAAGAGGCGGCTTCCACGGTAAGATCCTGCGGGTCGATCTCAGCCAAGAACGGATCAGCATAGAACCCCTGGAAGACAACCTGGCCCGAGAGTACATAGGGGGGCGCGGGTTAGGAAGCGTGATCCTTTGGCATGAACTTCCGCCCCAGACAGACCCCCTCTCTCCAGGGAACAAGTTGATATTGGCCACCGGCCCCCTGAATGGGACGGGGGCGGCCCTTTCCTCTCGCTACGAGGTGGTGACCAAATCACCCCTCACCAACACTATCTTGAGCGCCAACTCCGGCGGCCGCTTCCCCATCGCTCTGAAGAGGACGGGGTTCGATGTTATAGTCATAGAGGGCGCAGCCCAAAACCCCTCTTACCTATGGGTAGATGACCAGAAGGTGGAACTGAGAGATGCTTCCTCCTTGTGGGGCCTGAACAGCCACCAGACCACTGATAGGCTGCTAAAGGAGACACCTAAGGCAGCGGTAGCCTGTATTGGCCCCGCGGGAGAGAAGGGGGTGCTTTTCGCCTCGGTGATGAACGAAAAGGACCGGGCGGCGGGAAGAGGCGGGGCTGGCTGTGTGATGGGAGCAAAGAAACTGAAGGCGGTAGTGGTCCAGGGAAGCCATAAGACGCCCATTGCCGACCCTGAGGGGTTCCAAGAGGCCAGGGAGGACGCTCTCGCCATCTTGAGCGAGGCCCCCATCACCAAGAACGCCCTGAAGGAGTACGGAACTGCGGTTCTCATCAATATCATCAACGAATACGGCGCACTCCCCACCCGAAACTTCCAAGAGGGGTACTTCCCGGACGCCGACTCCGTCTCCGGGGAGACCCTCAAAGAACTCCTCTACGAGCGGAGCGTGGCCTGCGCTACCTGCTCCGTGGCCTGCGGCAGAGCCACCAGGACGACGGATCGCCACGGGGAAGGGCCTGAGTACGAAACCATCTGGGCCTTAGGCCCCACCTGCGGGGTGAAGGACCTAGAGGTGATCGCTGAGGCCAACTACAACTGCAACGAACTGGGGTTCGATACCATATCCGCCGGCAACACCATCGCCTGTGCCATGGAACTATGGGAGAGGGGATACCTGGATAAAGCCACCCAGGAGATGATAAGGGAGGAGTTGGGTGGGGATCTACAGTTCGGGAACGGTGAGGCGGTGCTCAAATGCACCGAACTGATCGGCCGAAACGAGGGCTTCGGCAAATACCTGGCCCAGGGCTCTTTCCGATTGGCCTCTCGCTTCGGCCACCCGGAACTCTCCATGAGCGTCAAGGGTCTAGAACTCCCAGCCTATGACCCCCGCGGCTTTAGGGCCATGGGCCTGGCCTATGCCACCTCCAACCGAGGTGGTTGTCATCTGCGGGCCTATCTCATCGGCCCCGAGGCTCTAGCCGCTCCCTACGCCGTGGACCGCTTCACCAGCGAGGGCAAAGCCGCCCTGGTCAAACTATATCAGGACTTGAGCGCGGTCATCGACTCCCTGGGCCTCTGCATCTTCACCATCTTCGCCCTCAACCCCGAGCATTACGCTAGCCTCCTCTCCACAGTGACCGGGGAGCCCCTAAAGGCAAGACAACTCTTGAGGATGGGCGAAAGGATCTGGAACCTGGAGCGCCTCTTCAACCTGAGAGAGGGGTTTAGCAAGAAGGACGATCGCTTACCCCCTAGGTTCTCCCAAGAGACCTTGCCCCGCGGCCACTCCAAGAACCAGGTAGTAGACCTTGAACCTATGCTGGAAGAATATTATAGGCTCCGGGGTTGGGATAAAGACGGCGTCCCCACCGAAGAGAAACTGAAAGAGTTGGGACTAGAAAAAGTGGTGGATGATCGCGATTAGAGCCACCCAGGTCACGGCCAGCACTGGCGTTACGTAAAGTATCCCTATGGGAGAAGAAGGTTTTAGAGGGCTCGCCTAGGCATAGATATAGGTAAAGTATCCCCGTGGGAAAGGCTAGCCTGCTCTCTTGCTCATCAAACCTTGCTGCCAATGAAGATGCAGATATGAAAGAATCGCAGGGCGTTGACCTCCACCTCCACACCAACGTGG
>DMLA01000201.1 GCA_003453555.1 Chloroflexota bacterium
GATCGCCGGATCGACCATGACGGAGACGATACTGGTGGGGCGCAAAGGTTGCCACGCCTGCGCTATCCGCTGCAAGCGGAGGGTGGCCACCAGCAAAGGACCCTTCATCGTTGATCCCACCTACGGGGGACCAGAGTACGAGACCATAGCCGCTTTGGGCTCCAACTGTGGCGTTAGCGACCTGGCGGCCATCGCCAAGGGGAACGAACTCTGCGCCGCCTACGGCCTGGATACCATCTCCACCGGATGCGCTATCGCCTTGGCCATGGAATGTTATGAGAAGGGGCTTCTGACATCTAAGGATACTGATGGGTTAGAGTTGGCTTTCGGCAACGGTTCGGCTATGGTGGAAATGGTGGGGAGGATCGCCCGTCGAGAGGGGCTGGGAGATAGACTAGCCGAGGGGGTGAAACGAGCCGCGGAGAGGATCGGCTCCGGAGCCGAAGAATATGCCCTCCATGTGAAGGGACAAGAGATCCCCATGCACGAACCCCGTTGGAAACAGGGTCTAGGAGTGGGCTACGCCCTCTCATCCACGGGAGCGGATCACTGCCATAATTTGCACGATAGCATCTACACCAAGGAGAACCGAGCCCTGCGCGAAATAAGGGCCTTGGGCATCCTGAGACCCTTGCCCGTCGATGACCTCAGTCCGGCCAAGGTCCGTCTCTACCATTATGTGAGCACCTGGCGACTCCTTCTCAATAGCCTAGGGCTTTGCCTCTTCCTGCCTTATGACTACCACCAAGTGCGGGATCTGGTCAACGCCGTCACCGGCTGGAACACCAGCCTCTGGGAACTCCTCAAGGCTGGGGAAAGGGGCCGCGTCCTGGCTCGGGCTTTCAACGCCCGAGAAGGACGAACCGCGGAGGACGATCGCCTCCCCCGCCGCTTCTTCTCGCCCTTGGGGACTGATACCCCTGCCTTGGAGGGGGTGGCTATCGAGGAGGAGAGGTTCAAAGAGGCGTTAATCACCTATTATAGAATGGCAGGTTGGGATCCAGCCACCGGTATCCCCACCCGGGAGAGGCTAGAGGAGTTAGACATAGGTTGGGTGGCGGAGGAGTTAGCCCAGTGGGGAAAACTTCCCTGATCAGGCAAGAGCCTGGCTAGCCGAAATCGGTAAAAGATATGGACTTCTCTATTCGAGAGGCAACTCGAGAGGATTATGAGAGACTGTGCGAACTTTTCGCGGAAGGAGATACCCTCCATCGCGAGGCTCTACCCCATGTCTTTCGAGAACCTGACGGACCTGCCCGGACGAAGGAGTTTATCTCGGGCATTATTGCAAATGAGGATGCTGTTCTGTTCGTTGCCGAACGTGACGGTGAGATTATCGGTCTTGTTTACATACTTGTTCGAGAGACACCCGATATTCCTATCATGGTACCACGACGCTACGCCGTGATTGACGATCTCATAGTAAGGAAAGATTCTCGCCGTTTCGGAGTTGGTCGAGCGCTTGTTGAGAGGGCTCATCGGTGGGCGGTGGACAAGCAGGTAACTCAAGTGGAATTGAATGTTTGGGAGTTCAACCAGACAGCGATCGCCTTCTATGAGAAACTTGGATATAGGACGGCAAGTCGTAAGATGTGGAGGTCACTGAGTTAAGGGTTTGCGGCTGGCTTCGGCTAGTACCAGATTGGCTGCTCACTGCGTTCGCCTAAACCGCAAAACGTTACCATCAGGGCGTCGGAGAGGGGCTCAATTCAAGTGTGGGTGTGGGGGTGAGCATGATGATCCTCGTAGGCGTTGGCGTGGGTGGGACTGGCCGGCGCGGCACCGCTGAGAGGATGGTAGCGGCAACCATGGTAATAGCCACAACTAGGCCCACAACCCCGAAGATTATCTGCTGTCTGCGCTGCTTTTCGGTCCGCCGACTCTTCCGTGCCAAATCTTCCTCCAAATGAAATTATACTACGACTCCTATCCGGGGACAAATATTGACATCCCGCCCCCCATCTGATATATGATTAAGTGGAGTGGATTTTGCATATTTGCAAAGGAGAAATTGATGAGAGAGAAAGTGGAGAAAGCCTTAGAGGGCATCAGGCCCTATCTCCAATTCGATGGCGGAGACATCGAACTCCTGGAAGTCACCGATGACGGAGTTGTACGGGTTCGGCTGCTGGGAGCCTGCGGCGGCTGCCCCTTCTCCCAATACACCATGCAGATGAGCGTGGAGAAGCGGCTCAAAGAAGAGGTGCCCGGGGTTAAGAAGGTCGAGGCCATCCCCTAGAAGCGGGAAAGAGCAAGAGATGATGACCAAGGAGGAGCGGATTCGTCGGTGGCCTGGGTCGGTGGGATCCCCTCGCTTGCGGGAGCCCTGAGGATGTAAGGCCCAAGTGAAAGAGGCCATCGCCCAGACCGAAGGACGGGGGGCCGTCGTAGGCGCTGGCTGCGTCGTCCCCGTCACCGCTCCGAGATAAAGATAAGGGCGGCTAGAGAAGCGGTCGAACTGCTCCACCAAATTCAGATAGATAATAACTCTTGGCCCTGACACTGCTCTTCTCGGTAAGAAGGCTTTGGCCCTGGAACAGCGATAGCGGTCTGGGTAGGGCTAGCGAAGAACGAGAACCAGACACGGGGCGTTCTCTGCGGAGTGCCTAGAAAAAAGCGGAGGGTCCCGTGCAACTAAGAAGGTAAAGTGCCATCTTAACCGGCAAAATCAACGGCTCACCACCTCTACTTCTTGCAAGGTTGCACCATCACCCACTTGGTTCCCGGCTCCATCATAGACCGGCAACCGCTTCCCGCCTATCGGCTCGTACATCCCCACGAGCAACCTATATCTACCCGGCGGCGCATCGGAGGCGATGGAGATATCGTAACGGTCAGTAATCACTTCACCAGCCATCCAGCCGGTAGTGGGCAGGCTTCCCCCTCCGGGGACGCTATCCCGCTGCCCCCGGAGATCCCCCTCCTCGTCCAAAAGATGGATAAAAACGGTGTAAGAGGTCTCTATCGTGGACAGGGCTTGCCAATATAAGGTGAGATGTACCGAGCCACCCGATTCCACCTCCGTAGGCTCTAGGTCGTAGCCCAGAAGCCTCACCACCTCCCCCAATCGAAATTCTGAAGGATGCTCGATAGGAGGCAGGGTGAAAGACCTCTCTCGCCCCTTCACCTCTACGGTGCCCAAATCGAAGGTAGAGCCTAAAGGCAAGAGCCAATAGAGCCTGGAAAGGGGCTTTTCTCCTCTCAGCACCTGCATATGCAACCGGTAGCGCCCGTCGGGCAAATCGGCAGGGACCAGCAGAGTCTGCCAATGGCGTACCAGTTGGCCTCGCTCCCAGATCGAACTAGGGTACTCTTCGCCCAAGAGAAAGGCTCTTTCTCCCCACCTGCCCCCTGACTCGTCTTGGAACCAAAGGGAAAGGGAGCACTCTCCAAGGTCACCCAGGCCCTGCCAGAGAAAAGTGAGCGGAACGCCATCCCCTAGCCTAAACTCCTCTCCCCCCAAGCTGTAACCCACTAACCGGAGCCGATTCCCGAAGTTGGCCCTGGTCA
>DMLA01000086.1 GCA_003453555.1 Chloroflexota bacterium
GGTGGCTCGAGCCCAGGAGTTCGTCTCCCAGGGGGCCGACATCATCGATGTGGGGGGGGAATCGACCAGGCCGGGTTCCGAGCCCCTCCCCGCCGATGAGGAGATGAGGCGAGTCCTCCCCACCATCGAGAGGTTAGTCAGTAAGATCGATGTTCCCATCTCCATTGACACCTATAAGGCGGAGGTGGCAGAACAGGCCCTTTCTGCTGGTGCCAGCATGGTCAACGATGTTTGGGGCTTGCGGATGGATCCGGGTATGGCCGCTCTGGTTGCCAAGTGGCAGGTTCCGGTGATCATCATGCATAACCGGAGCCGACCCAAAGACGCCGTTCAGACGGAGAGGTTGGGGGGACGTTACCTGGGAGTGGAGTACCGAGATCTCATGGCCGACATAATCCGGGAGTTGAGAGAGAGCATAAGTTTGGCCCTAGAAGCAGGGGTAGACCGGACTCAGATCATCGTCGACCCCGGCATTGGCTTTGGGAAGACGGTGGAACAGAATCTGGAAGTACTTTTCAATCTGGCGGAATTTAGAGTCTTAGGCCATCCTATCCTTGTGGGCCCCTCTCGCAAATCGTTTATCGGTTATACTCTCGATCTTCCGCCGGAGGAGAGGCTTGAAGGGACAGCGGCGGCGGTGGCTCTAGCCATCGCTCGGGGGGCGGACATAGTCCGCGTCCACGATGTGAAGGAGATGGCTCGGGTGGCCCGCATGACGGACGCGGTGGTGAGAAGGGCGCCCTCGAAGGCTTAGGGCAAGCCCATCTGAGGAGTGCGATGTTCTTATCCTTACAGGATCCCGGGGGACAGTATCCCGTGGGACACGAAAAGACCACCTTGGATAACGGCCTACGCATCTTGAGTTTGGGTATGCCCCATACCTGCGCGGTGAGCATCGGCTTCTTCATCGGTGTGGGCTCCCGCTTCGAAGATGGGGAGGAGAACGGCATCTCCCATTTCCTGGAGCATATGCTCTTCAAGGGGACGGAGAAGCGGCCCACAGCCAGGGAGATCGCCGTGACCATCGAGGGGGTGGGCGGGGCCATCAACGCCACTACGGGGCGGGAACTCACCACCTACTGGGTCAAGGTCCCTCAAGGGCATCTGGCTTTGGCTATCGATCTCCTGGTAGATATGTTGCAGTGCTCCAAATTGGAGGAGGAGGAGATCGAAAGGGAGCGGCGAGTGATCATAGAGGAGATCAACATGATGCTCGATTTCCCCGCCGATTGGGTCCACCTCCTGCTCAATCAACTGGTCTGGCCGGGTCACCCTCTAGGACGTGATGTGACCGGCACCAAGGAGAGCGTGAGCAAGATAGATAGGGAAAGGATGTTCCGCTACCTAGCCCGCCACTATCACCCTGCCAATACGGTAGTTAGCGTAGCGGGTCGGATAGAACATGAAGAGGTAGTCGAGGAGTTATCTTTGGCCTTAGAAGCCTGGCCCCGTAAGGAAAGGGAGGCTTATCTCCCTGTGGAGGAGGCTCAGCGTGAGCCGCGAGTCTGTCTGGGCTACAGGGAGACGGAGCAGGCTCACCTGGCCCTCAGCCTTCAGGGGATACCCCGCTCTCACCCTGATCGGTTCAATCTGCAACTCCTCAACACCGTCTTGGGTCAGGGGATGAGTTCTCGGCTCTTCCTAGAGGTGAGAGAGAAGCGAGGGTTAGCCTATAGCATCAGTTCGTATGTGAACTACCTCCACGACACAGGGAGGCTCGGCGTCTTCGCGGGGGTCGATCCCCGGCGGATCGAGGCTGCCCTGGAGGCGATCTTAGGGGAACTGGATAGGTTGCGGGGGGAGCCTGTGCCCGCTGAGGAGTTGAAGAAGGCCAAAGAGTTCATGAAAGGGCGTCTCCTTCTCCAGATGGAGGACTCCTTCGCTGTGGCCTCTTGGCTGGGGAGGCAAGAGATATTGGAGGATAGGGTCCTCACCGTGGATGAGGTCCTTGCGGCTATAGATGCTGTTACCGCGGAGGATATCCAACGGGTGGCTAGTGAGCGGTTCCGGGAGGAGAGCCTCAATCTGGCTGTGGTAGGCCCCTTCCAAGAGGAGGAAAGAGTAAGGAGCCTGCTTAGACTCTAAAGGGTGGATTCTCTTGCCACTGAGGAGCCTGTCTCTCCTCACTCTATCGCCGTTTACGGTTTCTCACTTCACGCTTTCGCTCAGATCACGGTGTCGGGCTTCTACACCGCGAGTCGTTTCGCCCAGACTTTAACCTTCGTGTGACTATACTTCCCCCATTGACCTTGTGGTTTCCCCTCTTAAACCCGGGTCGTTTTGTGGACCGGGACGAAGGGTGCTAGAATCTCCCCTAGATGGTGAAACTCAAGTCCCTTCTTAGAATACGGCTCCTTATCCTTCTCTTGGTTCTCCTTTTCCTATTGAGAGGAGACGGCCTCTCCCCTCGCCACTTTTGGAGATACCAGGTCGACCCCTTCGTTGGCCCCTATCTTTTCGATTGGTGGGACTATGAGGCGAGAACTATCCTCCAGAAACTGCCCCCGATAGGGGGAGCAAAGGGGCCCACTGGTGAGGATATGGTGCAGGAGGTGAGGGGCTATTTCACTCTGGTGGCCGAGATCGACCGCTTAAACAGCGCTATCCAAGAGGCTAGAGCGAGGGGAGGGAGCGCTGATGAGATAGCAGCCTTAGAGGAGGAACGGGAAGCCTGGGAAAGAGAACGCCAGAGGTCCGAGGATCTGGTGGAGAATATCCTCCGACAGCAGGCAGAGGAGGTCCTCGTCGAGGAGGGGATAGCCTTCGATCTACCCCTGCTAGGAAGGCAGGTCTTTCCTCCGGTGGAGTTCGAGTTTCAAGGCTCTCCCCTTTTGCTGGTCATCTCTCGTCGGGACAGGATAGAGACCCTGGAACGGATCTCCCTGGTACCGACATTGAGGCTGGCGGAGGTAGAAGAATTGGAGCGCCGAACCGATGAGTTGGGGGTCTCCTCGCTGGTGGTCCCCACGGGGGGGATGGGCTCCTATCCTCCCATCATCCCCGAAACGAGCCCCCTTCCTTCCGTCATAGGGGGAGTCATCCACGAGTGGGTGCACAACTACCTCTATTTCTACCCTCTGGGTCAACATTACAGCGACAGCCAGGAACTGATCACTATGAACGAGACGGTAGCCAGCCTAGTGGAAGAGGAGTTATCGTTACTCCTAGAAAAGAGATACTACCCGGAGATCTATGCCCAGCGTATGGAGGCTTCTAGAGAGGCCGAGGAAAGAGTAGAGCCTGGGGAGTTCGATTTCAACGCCTTTATGCGGGAGACACGCTTAGAGGTGGACGAACTCTTGGCCGCGGGGAAGGTAGAGAAGGCGGAGACCTATATGGAGGAGAGGAGAAAGGAGTTGGTAGAGAAGGGGCACTATATCCGGAAGTTAAATCAGGCCTATTTCGCCTTCCACGGCTCCTACGCTACGGCTCCCACCTCGGTCAGCCCCATAGGGGGAGAAATGGAAGAGTTGCGGAAAAGAAGCCCTAGCCTGGCTCATTTCTTAAGAACCGTGGCCCAGATGAGGAGTTACCAAGACCTCTTGAACATACTGGCTGGTTATGAGATGCCTTCCTGGTCAGAGTATTCCACCAGTTTGTAACCCTCTCCTTGGGTGGGGAGAAGGGCTTTTACTTTGAGTTCCGCCTCGTCCAGGAGTTGACCACAATAGTTAACCAGTTCCATCCCCCTCTCGAAGAGGGCCATCGACTCCTCGAGGGTTAACTCTCCCTCTTCTAGCCTTTGTACCGTGTTCTCCAACTCCTGGAAAGCCTCCTCGAAGGAAAGTTTCTCCTTCATGACCTCTCCTAATCTACCGTGCCTTCGAACTGGCCATCGGTGACCTGCACGCCGATGCGATCTCCCTTGGCTACCTGGGTTATGCTTTTCACCACCACCCCGCTGTCTACTCTCCTGGTGATGGAGTACCCCCGCTCCAACGTGGCTTTGGGGTTAAGGCTCATGAGTTGCAAGGTGCGACTCCGTATCTGTTCTCTTTGGAGCGCTATCCTCTGCTCTACCTGTGACAGAGCCTGGCGGTCCAAATCATCGACTCGCAACCGATACCTCTCCAAAACCGATCTGGGAGATAGTCGAAGCAGGGTTTCTTGGGCATAGCGGAGTTCCTCCCTCTCTCCGGCTATCTGCCTCTGTATAGATTCGGCTAGCCCTCCCCTCTGGCGCTGGAGGGTCACCTTATACTCTTGGGCATCGGGGACGGCGACGACCGCAGCCGCAGTGGGGGTGGGAGCCCGGAGGTCGGCTACGAAGTCGGCGATGGTGAAATCGATCTCATGGCCCACGCCGCTGATCACCGGCACCCGGGAATCATAGATGGCCCTGGCTACCAGTTCCTCGTTGAAGGCCCAAAGTTCCTCTAGGGAGCCACCGCCCCGAGCGACGATCATCAGATCCACCTCTGTTTCCTGGTTGAGGGCCCTAATGGCATCCGCTATCTGGCGTGGGGCTTCGGGGCCTTGGACCAGGGCTGGAGCCAGTATCACCTCTACGAGAGGGTAGCGCCTCTCTAGGACGTGGAGGATGTCCCCCCAAGCGGCCGCTTGAGGGGAGGTGACCACGCCTATGGCGCGGGGAAAGGGGGGTATAGGGCGCTTCCGCTCGGGGGCGAAGAGCCCCTCCTTCTCCAGCCGATCCTTGAGGGCTAGGAACTGGAGGTAGAGGGTGCCCACGCCAGCCGGTTGGACGAGATCGACGTAGAACTGGTAGGCTCCTTGTATCTCGTAGACCGAGACCCGGCCGTGGAGGATGAAAGCCTGGCCATCAGCGGGAAGGTGGGTCTGCTCCTCCGCCACATACCGCCAGAGGACACACCGGATGCTGGCCTCTTCATCCTTGAGGGTGAAATAGATGTGCCCCGCCGTGGAGCGGGAGAAGTTGGAAACCTCGCCCCGGATCCAGAGGTCTCGAAGGAGAAGATCCGACTCCAATAGATCCCTTATGTACCTAGTTACCTCAGAGACGGTGAGAACCGCGGGCTCTAGATCGACATTCATACTTACCCGATTATATACCCCTCTCCACTCCCAGTCAAAGGCAGAGAGCTCCATCGCCTATAGTTGCCGATATAGATGAACGCGATATGATGGTCTTGTTCAAATCGTGAGAAAGGGTGCCTTAGCCGTAATATGAGGGACCCTTACCATCAAAATGAAGGGGGTAGAGTTATGGCTGTGGTGAAGGTGATAGAGTTGATCGGCGCCTCTCCTAACAGTTGGGAGGAGGCGACGCGGAACGCTGTGGCCAAGGCGGCGAGGACGGTAAGAAATATAGAGGGTGTGGAGTTAGTAGGTCAGACGGCGGTTGTCGAGGGCGGCCGTATCACCCAGTATAGGGCTGATGTCAAGATCGCCTTCGTGGTCGAGGAAGTGACAGAGGGATAACCCCAAGTAGGGGTGGAGAGTTAAGTCTCCGCCCCTCGTTCTGGTCTCCCTTTCCCCATTTTTACTCCCCTTTCGAGATATTATCTCGGAAAGGCTCGTCTTTTCCCCAGGACCTCTCTCTCTTGGTCTATGATGGGAAGCCACCCCCAAGCCCCAAAGAGATGAATCCCGATCTCTATGCGATATAGGCCGGGTGCACTCCTAGGGGGAGTTGTAGCCTGTGCCGGGAGGGGATTATCTTTCCCTCCTTCCAGAGGCCCGTGGCGTACCTGCCTGCGGAGGGAGAACCGTCCTTGGTAAGAGGTGCCTCGCCATCTTCGTCGACAATTTGGACGAGGAGCCAGTAATCTTGATCGATCTCTTTCAGCGCTTGCTAATAAAGGGAAAGGCTCAAGGTCTCTCCCGGCGTCAAACCGTTATCTAGCATTACTAGATAGCGGAAGAGCGCGCCCAAAAGCACCGCTCCCCCTATCAGAAGTGTGGGTCGAACTTTGATTCGTGGCATACTCTTTAGAACTTCTTGGCCACCCGCACCGGGTCCTCTAAAGCGTCCACCGCCAAGGCTTCCTCGTGGCCTACGGCCTTCAGCGCGCTAGAGAGATGCATTATGCCATGAGGTTCGTAACCTATCTGTTGCATTGCAAAGAGAACCCGCTCCTCGCCTCCTGGTTTGATAGTCTAACATGATGGCCTCGGAGAGATAAGGGGTTACTCCTTGGGGCCTCGCATTCGAGGCAAGACAGGACCCAGGAATCCGCCCCATCCTCGAACCTGGTCCAAGGCCGCCTGCAAGGCCCCGAAGTCGGCTCTTCTCCCTTCCAGCCAGGTGCGACGGGCCGAGGTGGGATCGGAGAAGAGCTCTTCTAACCCTTCGGCATCCTCCTCCTCGAGGAGCCCCCTTATCTCCTTGAGCCTTTCGATGAAGAGATCGATAGAGCGACAGAGGTTATCTACATTAGTGAGACAGATGTCGCGATAGGTATCTGGTTCCGAAGAGGGGAACTGGGTGACCCGCTCGAAGTTATGGGAGACGAGTTTAGTCATATCCTGCCAAGCGGGTGCCCGGGAGGCCATCCGGAATAGCGCTGCGGCCAAAAGATAAGGGAGATGCTCGGCCACAGCCATCTGACCATCGTGCTCCGTCGGGTCCAGATAGAAGGGGGTGGCCCCCAATGCTCGCACCAGGTTGTCCATGAATTCCACGGCCTTAGGGTGGGCCCTGGGCGAGGGGGTCAAGCAATAGGTAGCCCCATGGAAGAGGTCCGCCCGAGCGGCCTGGATCCCGGTCTTTGCCTCGTCAACGATGGGATCGCCACCGATGAAATGGGCCGTGGGGGGCAAGAACTCATCCGCCCACCGCAAAACTTTCTCCTTAGTGGTGGTCGTGTCGGTGACTATTACCCCTTCCTTTAGATAGTCGGCTATGGCCTGGATGGTCTCTTTCACCGCTAGAACGGGGATGGAGATGATCACCAGATTAGCGCCCTCCACGGCGGAGATGAGGTTCCATTCTGCCCTATCGATGGCTCCGATTTGGCAGGCCCTCTTGGCCGTAGAGGGATCTATATCGTGACCGACGATCTCGAACTCGGCCCCAGCCTCCTTGAGAGCCAGGCCGACGGAGCCGCCTATGACTCCCACCCCGATGATAGTAACCTTGGCTTGAGGCATATCTCCTCCTTGGAAGGCTAGCCTATCAAGAGAAGGAGGACTAGCCTGATGATAGGGTCCATCACTAAACCCAGAATGTTTACTCCGAAGAATCCCATGGCTAGGAGGAGCATAAGGAAGACAGGCCCGTAGGATTCGTATCGGGCTAGAGCATACGACCAACGGTAGGGAAGCAACCCTACCAGGAGCCTGAAGCCGTCGAGGGGGGGTATGGGTATGAGGTTGAAGATGGCTAGGATCACGTTGACTAGGATAGTGGTGGTGACCACCATCTCTAGGGAGGGGATGATATTTCCTCTCAGGGTGGGCATCAGCAGGCCTAGGCGCACGGGCAGGGCTAGAAAGGCCGCGGTGATGAGGTTCGCCAAAGGGCCGGCGAAGGAGACCATAGCCATCCCGCTCTTGGGACCGTTCCGCAGGTTGTAGGGGTTGACGGGGACGGGCTTGCCCCAACCGAAGCGTACCAAAATCAGCATCAAGGTCCCCAGGGGGTCCAGATGGGCCAAGGGGTTCAGCGTGAGACGCCCTTGGTATTTGGGGGTGGGATCGCCCAGTTGGTTGGCCATCCAAGCGTGGCAAAACTCGTGGACATCGATAGCCACCAGAAGGGCGATAGCGTTAGCGATGTATTGCGCGATTACGGGTATCAACTCCTTTCTCTATCTTAATTATAACACAGGTGGCGGGAAAGGTTCGCCAGAGGGTTGGGGATATGATATAATTACTACTGTTGTGGTCATGGAGGTCCATCTAGGGGATGTGGTTCGGCTGAGGAAGAAGCACCCCTGTGGCAGTTATGAATGGGAGGTGGTTCGTCTGGGTGCTGATATCGGCATTCGATGCCGGGGGTGCCAACGACGGGTGCTCTTGCCCCGTCGTACCTTCGAGAAGAGGGTGAAGGCTTTCCTCTCGCGGGGAAAGGACCCTTCTCTTGAGGCTGGAGCGAACCGGTGTTAAGGGCGTCACAAGAAGAGGGTTTCGGCGCGGTCATCAGGAATAGGCACTTCCTTTTCCTTTGGATCGCCCAGGCCATCTCCCAGACCGCTCAAAACGGCATCCATTTCGTGCAGATGGTGCTCATCGAGAAGTTGACCGGCTCCACTAGCCATATGGCGGTCATCATCTTTGCCTTTAGCCTCCCTGGTGTCCTCTTCAGTTCCTTCGCCGGGATCGTGGTAGACCGCTTATCGAACAAGGTGGTGATGATGGCTTCCAATGCATTGCGGGTGCTCACCGTCTCCGGCTATATCCTCTTTCTCTATACGTTGAGGGGGGGCTATCTCCTTTTGGCCCTCTATATCCTCACCTTCATATCCTCGGCTATCGGGCAGTTCTTCAGCCCGGCCGAGGCGGCGACCATCCCCCTCTTAGTGGGGGAGAAGAGGCTGCTCTCGGCGAACGCCCTTTTCAACCTCACTCTCATCACCACCCAGGTGGTGGGGTTAATAATCTTGGCCCCACTGGGGGTCAAACTCCTGGGCATCGACCACTCCTTCGTCCTCATAGCGGTGATGTACCTGGCTGCCACGGTGCTCGTCTCTCTTCTACCCCGCGATGCGCCCAAATTAGAGCGCAACTCTCAGCTCTCTCCCCTAGAGGAGGCGTGGGAGGAGATCCAGGAGGGGTGGCGGTTTGTGGTCTCTCACCGCCCCATATTCCTGGCCATCTCTCACCTCACCCTAGTAGCCACCCTCTTCTTAACCTTGGCTATGTTGGCTCCCGGCTTCGCCGCTCGGGTGTTGCACCTCGCGCCAGAAGATGCCATCTATGTCTTCGCCCCGGCGGGGCTAGGGTTGTTTCTAGCCACCATCTTGGTTGGTCGCTACGGCCATCAGTTTCGCCGGGAGAGCCTCTCCAATACCGGCCTACTCACCCTAGGTCTCACCTTGATGGGGCTCACCTTTGTGGCAGGGAGGATGGGATCTTTCTCCCTCATCTCGCCCTTGACGGTGATCAGCGCCTTGGCCTTCTTTATGGGCGCGGGGGTAGCGATGATCAACGTTCCCGCTCAGACAGTGATGCAGGAGAGGTCACCGGCCGAAATCAGAGGCCGAGTCATCGCCTTCTATTTTACGACCTCCAACCTGGTAGCCATCCCTCCCATGCTCTTTATAGGGGTTGTGGCTGATCAGATCGGTCGTCTCTTAGGTGACCCCAGCAAGGGCATACTTTCGGTGATGATCTTTCTGGCCTTGGTGGTCATTTTCGTTGCCGGGGTCAGCGTGTGGCGAACGCACCGGCTATCGCCGAGGGGCAAGAAGATAGGAGAACTCGCTGGCGAGAGCCGAGAAGGGGTCGGTCGCGCGCCTAAAGCGCCTGGCTCAGAACCTCCTACCTAACCCTCTTCAACCTGCCCTCTTGCGAGACGAGGATATAGAAGCCTCAAAGGCGCTCCTTCGCCTCGGGACTCCTCTAGGGACGACCTTGGTCGTAGTGTCTATCCTCCTTTTGGCTTTCGCCCTCCGTCTCTATCGCCTCGCCGATAGCAATATCTGGTGGGATGAGGGGTGGAGCGTCTGGCTGGCCAGGTAGGATCTCTGGAGCATCGCTCTCCGCACAGCGGCTGATACGCATCCTCCCCTTCACTATTTCTTGCTTCACTTCTGGACTGCCATAGCGGGGGAGAGCACCTTCGCGGTGCGCTTTTCCCCTCTTACTTTAGGCACTTTGGCCGTGGCTTTGCTCTAGCGGATGGGCAGGTCGATGGTAAA
>DMLA01000075.1:0-3102 GCA_003453555.1 Chloroflexota bacterium
TCGGTTCGACCATAAGGGGATGGCTGGTCATAAAGTCTCTTACAAACACCTTCTACTCCTTCATTCAACGATAGTCACCACCGGCTCGACTTTACGCAGCTCCTCCAGTGGGATATGGCAGTAGATATAATGACCATCCCCATCGTCCCCCCGGAGTGGCTCCTCTGTCTCACAAATCTCGCCTATCTTGCGCGGGCAGCGAGTGTGGAACCGGCACCC
This sequence comes from Chloroflexota bacterium, assembly GCA_003453555.1. Classification (GTDB taxonomy): domain Bacteria; phylum Chloroflexota; class Anaerolineae; order UBA7937; family UBA7937; genus UBA7937. Next base: position 220 of record DMLA01000075.1, read on the forward strand.
TGTGGGCGGCTTGAGGGCACTGGGCACTGTCCCGCGCAGCCGGATGCGCTTCTGCTCCGCACGGGGATCGGGGATGGGGACTGCCGAGAGAAGGGCCTCTGTGTAGGGGTGATACGGGGGGGCGTAAATCGCCTCGGCGGATCCCACCTCGCAGAGCTTCCCAAGGTACATCACCGCCACGTAGTCAGAGAAGAAACGAACTACACTGAGATCGTGGGCGATGAACAGCATAGTCGTGCCGAACTCACGTTGGATTTCCAACAGCAGGTTAAGCACCGCTGCTTGCACCGACACGTCCAGGGACGAGACCGGCTCGTCGCACACCACTAGATCTGGCCGGGCAGCGAAGGCCCGGGCGATGCCTACCCGTTGCTTCTCTCCGCCGCTCAACTGGCGGGGCAATCGGTCGTAGTAGCTCTCCTCCAGCTTAACAGCATTCAACAGCCGGATCGCTTCTTCCCTCACCTGGTGGCGTGGCACCGTCTTGAAGCGAACGAGCGGACGGGCGATCTGCCGTCCCACACTGAAGGAGGGGTTCAGAGTGGAATCGGGGTTCTGGAAGATCATCTGGAGCTCTTTGATCAGGTTGAGATCGCGATCGGACACCGGGACAGAGATGTCAAAGCCCAGAAACTCGATCTTGCCATCGGTCAAAGGTTCCAAGCCGACGATGGTTTTGGCTAGGGTGCTCTTGCCACATCCCGATTCACCAACAACTCCCAGTGTACGCCCCTTCGCTATCTCCAAGCTGATGTCATCCACCGCCTTAACGTACTGTTTCTGCCCCAGGCCCACCAGGCTGATCAAGGTCCTTTGCTCCTGCAGGTAATACTTCTGGAGGCGCTCGACTTGCAGGATCGGCTCCTCAGCGTAGGGGGGGACAGCGGCCAGAGCAGAGACCATCTCCTCCGGCGGTTCCCACTTTGCGCCGATGGTCTCCTCGGCAAAGTGGCAACGGGCAAAATGATCGTGGTCTACCTTGCGCAGTTCGGGTCGCTTATGCCGGCACTCCTCGCGGGCGAGGTCACAACGGGGCTCGAAGAGACAACCCGGCGGCAAGTTCGTCGGTGAAGGGACCCGTCCTCGGATGGGGTAGAGATAGCTAGATTGTTTGCTCAGGCCCAGCTTAGGCACACACCGCATCAGCCCCTGGGTGTAGGGGTGCATCGGCTTCAGGAAGATCTCCTCTACCGGAGCCCGCTCCACTATCTCCCCTGCATACATCACCCCCACCCTATCAGAGACGCGGGCGATAACCCCCAGGTTGTGGGTGATGTACATTATAGCCGTGTCGAACTCCCGCCGCAGTTCGTCAATCAGGTCGAGTACAGCCGCCTCCACAGTCACGTCCAGGGCGGTGGTCGGCTCGTCCATAATCAGCAGCGCCGGATTATTGAGCAACGCCATGGCGGCGACCACTCGCTGTTGCTGTCCACCGGAAAGCTGATGGGGGTAGCGCATCATCATCGTTTCCGGGTCGGGCATGTAGACCCGCTTCAGCATGTCGACGCACTTTTCATAAGCATCGTCTTTGCTGAGGCCCCGGTGGACGATCAGCACTTCGCTCAACTGCTCGCCCACGCGTAAGCTTGGGTTGAGAGCGGACATAGGGTCCTGATATACCATGGCGATCTGGTCACCGCGCAGACGCCGGAGTTCCTCCTCGGTCCGACCTCGCAGCTCCCGCCCTTGGAAGAGGATGCTGCCATCAACGATCTTGCCATTACGCCCCAGGAAGTTCACGATGCCGAAGGCCACTGTGCTCTTACCGCAGCCTGATTCGCCGACGAGGCCAAAGGTCTCGCCCCGGTTAATCTCAAAGGAGACGTTACGCACAGCCGGCACCTCGCCCTTACGGATTTCATACGATATGGCAAGGTTTTCAACCTTGAGAACCGGCGTCTTTATGCGGTGATCTTCCATACTCTATTCCCATCCGTCAGCCAACTACCCTTCGACAAGAAGGGCGCTTCACCGGCAACGATATCCTCAACTATGTTGAACCTCGGTCCGGCAATCTGCCACTAACTGCGTCAACTCTCCCAAATGCTCTCTGTCGTGGTCAAGCATTCCCTGCAATACGTCTAAGACGGTAATCGTACCGAAGGTATCGTGGGTACCAGTGAGCGTAATTTTTTCCTGGGGTAAAGAACGGACGAAGTCTATTATCTTCCGTCGGGTGACAGCCCACTCCCTCAAAGAGTTGCCTAATTCGTGTTGGCTGAAATCCCGGCCGGTGTTGAAATACGGCTCAAAGTGCGGATTCTCGCCCGCTGCAATCCGGGTGACCCTATCCCAATAGGCTTCCTTTTCAACTGTTGCAAGATGGGCTGCCTGATAGCGAAATGACCACGCATCCGGCGAGGGCTGCCAATCTTGGTTATCTGCAACGGAGTTCAACAAAGCAGTCAACTGCCTCTGGCTGGTTTCGAGTTTGCTGATCAGTTGTTCACGTGTGTCTTCAGACATCTTGAATTCTCTCCGTTCGATAGTCAACTCAAAGATGAGAGTCAATGGCACGCAACGGCGAATCAGCGAATATCGAGGCTATTCGCCCCTTCGCTGTCACCGATAGCGCGTCATCTCTTCGCGCAGACCATCGGCGAAGAGGTTAAGCCCCACTACAAGAGAGGAGATAGCCAGTGAAGGCCACAGGACAGCCCAGGGGTTGGTCCAGATATATTTGCGTCCTCGAGCCACCATGCTCCCCCAATCCGGTGCCGGGGGGGGCAGCCCCAGACCCAGGAAGCCCAGAGTACCGATGGCGAAGACGGCATAACCCACGCGCAGCATAGCGTCTACCATGATGGGCCCCCAGGCATTGGGCAAAATCTCCCTAAACATGATGTAGAAAGGGTTTTCACCTCGCAATTCTGCGGCGGC
>DMLA01000075.1:3517-3672 GCA_003453555.1 Chloroflexota bacterium
GAGGGTCCCACCGCAGAGAGGATGATGAGGTAAAGAAGAATGGCCGGGAAGGCCATCATGGCATCGAGGATGCGCATTACGACCTCGTCCACCAGTCCACCGAAATAGCCGGCAGACAACCCCAAGGTAGTCCCCACAGCCAAGGCGCATAGCAC
>DMLA01000228.1 GCA_003453555.1 Chloroflexota bacterium
TCACCCCCGGGTAGGCTATCTCCACCGCCCCCTCGATGGCCAAGTCCCCATCGCAGACCACCCATTTAACTCCCTTATCAGGGGATATCCCCATATCACAAAGTTCGTCCAAAAGGGTCACCCAGGCCTCCTCATCCCGGCTCTGGCTCATCCTCATGGCTAGCCAATCTCCCTCCTCTCCATCCTGGCCAGCCAGGGTGTACCTCCTCTCCCCTCTCACCCTCTGGTTGATCTCGTCTAAAGCCACTACCCTTACCTTGTGCTGGGGCGCTTCTTCTCCTTCCCTCACCCGTTGTCTAACCCTCTCCCCTACCCTCTGCAAGGCCCTCCAAGAGGTCATGGGAGATATGCTGGATCGGATGCGCCGGGCTAGCATCTCTGCCACCTTCCGGTGGGAGGCCCCATTCATATAGAGCTCCGTCACCTTTTTATCCATCTCTATCCAGTAGCGAGAACGACGCTTAAAGATGCCCCACTCTATCTGGATGGTCTTGCTACACCCTCTGCACTTCCCGCAGGGATCCTTTACGGACGATCTGAGGCACCTGGATGGTGATAAGACCTTCCCCTACTACCAACCCCCGATGGTAGTGACCGTTGCGCCGCACCTGGGAGAGATTCCGTGCACCACAACTACTGCATGCACATCCAGGGAGAAGCTTCCCTGCTTTCCCTACGCCTCCAACGGGGGTCTAGAACCCTCCCTACAACCAGGCTCAAGGCTCTCTCTATCGCCTCCCGCTTGAACTCCAAGAGCAGCCTTCGACTCTCCTCCTCTACCGCTCTCAGCCTCTCTCCTTCACTCTTGGCTTCTGCTAATTTGTGTGCTAGACTTCTTATGTGTTCCTTAGGGGCCATGGGTGCTCACCTCCTGCTGAGTCCGGGTTTGTTATACAACACCAGGATACCACATCAGGGCTAGGTGAGCACTCTCCTATCCCTTAAGATCCTGAGAATTTAATACGCACGGTAGCGTAGGTCGTGTCACCTTTAGTTACCCACGAAATCAGCTGTCAAGTAGTAGCAAGGCCATTCTACTTACAGGATCCCGATGGAGAAGTCCGTCCCTAGGATCATGAGTGCTCACCTCCTGATGAGTCCGGATCTTAAATTCAGACCAAGGTCCCACACTAGGCTTTGGTGAGCACTCTCTTATCTCGTGAAAATCCTGGGCCTTCTACACGCTATGCCTTGACGGCAAGGTAAGGCGGTGGTATTATCTCTCCATATAGTTCGGGAGGGGAGATAATTGGGAAAAATCGATAGATCTTTCAAGCGACGATTGATGAAAGAGCCTGAGACGAAGGTTCGGCTCATCGTGCGCACCAGAGACGAACCTAAAACCTACCGTTCTCTCCTGGCTAGGAGGGGAATCAAGGTGAAGCGAGAACTGGCGCTCATCAAGGCTCTAGCCATCGAGTGTGAGGCTTCCGCTGCTCTGGCCCTCCTGCGAGAGGGATGGGTCGTTTCCCTGGAAGAAGACAGCGAGGTGCGGGCCCTAACCTAACCCTATCCCATGATATGAAGGGTGTTATGGAGAAAATCGCTCATTCTTTGCTCCGAGATATGAAAACTAAACCAGCGGATGCCCAGATCCCGGTCATCGTCAAGTATGGGAAGTTTCACAAGCGCCCCCTGGAGACTCTTCTGGCTGGTACGCGTCCCTCGCGCACCTTCCGGATCATCCATGCGGCGGCCCTCACCACCACGCCGAAGGTCATCGAGAGTCTGAGCCGCGACCCGGATGTGGAGAGGATATGGCCGGATCTCCCCGTCCGCGTCTGCCTCGACGCATCGGTCCCTCTCATCGGTGCGCCCCAGGTGTGGGAAGCAGGCTATACCGGGAAAGGGGTAAAGATCGCCATCTTGGACACGGGGATAGACCCCTACCACCCCGACTTCGCGGGGCGGATTGCGGCCGCGGCCGATTTCACCGGGGAAGGGCCACAAGACCAGGATGGTCACGGTACCCATGTGGCAGGGATAGCCGCCGGCAGCGGACGCGCTTCAAAGCGCAGATACCGCGGCCTGGCGCCGGAGGCGAGCCTCTATATCGCCAAGGTCCTAGGCCGGGAAGGGGCCGGTTTGATGAGCGATGTGATGGCCGGCATCGAGTGGGCCGTAGAGCAAGAGGTAGACATTATCAACCTCTCCTTGGGGGGCGCCCCCCCCTGCGATGGCACCGATGCCCTTTCTGAGACCTGTGATGTGGCGGTGGAGAAAGGGTACGTGGTCTGCGTAGCGGCCGGGAACGGAGGGCCCGCACCCTACACCATCGGCCCCCCAGGGTGCGCGAAGCAAGTGATCACCGTGGGGGCCTCCACTGACCAGGATGAGGTGGCCGATTTCTCCTCCCGAGGCCCTACCACCGATGGGCGGATCAAGCCGGATATCCTTCTCCCCGGCGCGAGCATCATCTCCTGCCGGGCTAAGGATACCTCTCTGGGCAACCCGGTAGGCGAAAATTATACCGAACTCTCGGGGAGCAGCATGGCCACCCCCCACGCCTCAGGGATAGCAGCCCTTGTCTTGCAAGCAAGACCGGAGTTGACCCCCGCCCAATTGAAAGCCCTTCTCATGGAGACGGCCCTAGATTTAGGGCTCTCACCCAACGACCAAGGGGCAGGCCGGGCCGATGCTTACGCCGCTTACTTAGAAGAACTGACCCCGGTTACACCCTCTCCCGGCGGAAAGGGTTGCCTCCTTCGCCTCCTAGGTTTATAGAAGAGGCCTCTACCGATGCCAATAGATGATTTGATTTATAAATATATAACCATGTAGAAAGTAGGCAGAGTGATTAGGGCTAGGCAGAGGGTAGGGGTTTCGCTCAGCCGCGATCTGGGACTCTTTGATATCACCATGATCGGCGTGGCAGCCATGATCGGGGCTGGTATCTTTGTTTTGACCGGTATCGCCGCGGGCGAGGCAGGTCCCGGTCTGCTTCTAGCCTTCCTCCTCAATGGGTTGATAACCCTTTTCACCGCTGCTTCCTACGCCGAACTAGGTTCTTGCT
>DMLA01000206.1 GCA_003453555.1 Chloroflexota bacterium
TCCTCATCGAGGACTTGATATGCGGTTTCCTCTCTGGGGTAGAAACGCTCTCGAAACCATTGGTATACCAAGCCAGCATTGTTTATCGCCCCACCCACGACCCAAGCCTCGTCTGTGAGCAGATAACACCAGGTTCTCTCCTTCTCATCCAACTTCGGCTCCTGAGAGAGAACGCGGACGGCCCCACTGGTTCCGATCATGCAAGTTAGCTGCCCAGGCTCCACCGAACCAGCGCCCAAGCTCGAGAGGAGCCCGTCTCCAGCCCCAATGACGACCAGCGTGTCCGAACGGATACCCATGGCCTCGGCGTAGCGCGGTTCGAGGCCTTCAAACACGGCAGTCGTTGCCACATGCTTCGAAAGCCTATCAGCCGTGATGCCTAGAATCCCGAGCGTATCATAATCCCAATCAAGATTGTGGATGTTAAAGAGTCCGCTGCCAGAGGCTATCGACCGATCAACCAGGTGCTTATTCAATAACTTATAGAGCACGTATTCCTTAAGAGAGACGAATTTATGGGCCTTTCGATATGCGCTCGTAAGGTTCTCACGGATCCAAAGGATCTTGGAGGCCGGATATATAGGATGGACCGGGCACCCAGTTCGTTTATAGATTTGGTGGGCATCGTGTTCTTCCCTAATGCGCAGGGAGTACTCCTTGCCCCGTGTATCCGCCCAGATTAAGGCTTTGGTGAGGGGAACGCCCTCCCGATCCACCGCCAGGAGACTATGAAGGGCCCCGCTAAGTGACAATGCCCAGATCTCCTCCGGTGGCGCACGGGAGGTGCTAACAGCCCTCCTCACCGCTTCTATCACACCAGCGAACACCGCCTCGGGGTCCTGTTCCGCCCACGAGGCGTACGGTGAAAGGATAGAATAGAGGCTAGTCCCCTCTCCCAGGCACCTCCCTTCCAAGTCGACCACTATGCACTTACAACCTGTAGTTCCTATGTCGATGCCGAGGATATATCGCTTTGAGGACAACTCCCCGCTTCACTCTTTCCGCCAGTCCGTATGAAAAACCCCGTCTTTGTCGATTCGCCTATAGCTATGCGCTCCAAAGTAATCCCGCTGGGCCTGAATTAGGTTAGCGGGCAGACGTGCACTCCGGTAAGCATCATAGTAGGCCAGTGAGGTGCTCATCGCTGGGCAGGGGACGCCAAGGGTAACCGCAGTTCTAACAGCAAGGCGCCAGGCATCCTGCCGGCCCTCCACCGCCGCTGCGAACTCTGGATCGAGCAAGAGGTTCGATAGATTTGGGTTCCGCTCAAATGCAAGGCGAACCTTGTCCAAGAACCGCGCCCGGATGATACATCCACCACGCCAGATGCGGGTGATCTCTCCCAGGCGCAAGCCGCAATTGTACTCATGGCTAGCGACCTGCAAGAGGGACATCCCCTGGGCATAAGCGCAGATCTTTGAAGCGTAGAGAGCGGCTTCCAGCGCCTCGATAAGCTCCCTAGGGTCGCCTTGATATTGCATCGAAGGGCCGGATAGTAACTGGCAAGCCGCCACTCGTTCCGCCTTATAGGTCGATAGGTCTCGTGATTCCACTGCCACACTGATAGTGGGTATGGGCACGCCCAATTCGAGAGCGTTCTGCAAGACCCACTTTCCCGTGCCTTTCTGCTCAGCCACATCTAGGATCATCTCTACCAGTGGCTTCCCGGTCTCCTTGTCGATCTCAGTGAAGATATCGGCTGTGATCCCGATGAGATAGGAGGAAAGTTCGCCTCGGTTCCATTCACCGAAGACCTCGTGCAACTCCGCGGCCGACAAGTCCAACGCCCGCCGTAAGAGGTCGTACGCTTCAGAGATGAGTTGCATATCCCCATACTCGATGCCGTTATGGACCATCTTCACGTAGTGGCCAGCGCCCCCAGACCCCATATAGGCGACGCATGGTTCACCATCTACCTTGGCCGCTATGGCAGCGAGGATAGGCTCCGCCATCTCATAGGCCTCCCGCTGACCACCTGGCATGAGGCTGGGTCCCCAGAGGGCACCGTATTCGCCCCCGGAGATGCCCATACCGATATATAACAACCCCAGCCCATGCAGATCCTTGGCTCGGCGCTCAGTGTCCTGGAAGAAAGAGTTGCCCCCATCGATAACCAAATCGCCTGGCTGTAAGAGAGGCACGAGTTGCTCGATCAGGACGTCCACCGGCTCTCCAGCCTTGACCATGATCATGATCTTCCGAGGAGTCTTTAGTGACTGAACGAACTCCTCGATGGAATAGGTGGGCAGGATGTTCCTACCGCGTGCTCGCTTCTCGGCAAACTCCTGGGTCCTACCGGCGGTGCGATTGTAGACCGCCACCGAGAACCCGTTCCTCTCTATATTTAAGGCTAGGTTCTGACCCATTACCCCGAGACCGATAAGGCCAAAATCTTGCTTCATCATGCTCACCTTCCCAGACTCTCCTCCCAGCCGCGAAGCCGATACAAGGTCTCCCCGGCTTTCCTTACCAATAAAGTGCCCTCATCCTCTCGATTCTCCCATTCGGATGGATCGATCTTCGCTGGGTCTATATATCCCAGGTTGATGCGCTGACACCGCTCCTTAGGGATACCTGTGGCCAGGGTAACCTTGATCCTTGCCCGCTCCACACCACCCTCGAAGGTGCCTAGTCCCTTGAGATGGGTCGAGTGAGCCAGGGCACATTTGGGGATATCCCCGAAACGATCCATCTGCTTCAAGAAGTAATCCCGCGTATGATAACCGATCTGGTCGATGACCTTCCCATGGGTATGGGAGACCTCGGTGATATGGGGAGCATAGATGATCACCTCGCCGCCATCTGCGACCACGGGTTCAATTTTGTACATGGCTTTAGCCGCGGTCCATAAATCATCGTACATCCTTGGAGCAATGGATAAAACCCTCTCGAAGGGCCTATCCACATAGATGATATTTAACTTGGCCGAGAGATCTGCCGCCTGCTTATACGCTTCCCCAGGCGTTCCGATGTAGAGGCCCGCCAAATGCTTGCCCCTCATTACCAGGCTAAAACATAGAATAGGCACCTCGATAAAGGAAGCAGCCCTGTTAATCATCTCTCGAACGGGCGTCCTTCTGGCACCATTCACTCGCATATTGGTGAGCAACGCGCCAAGCCAATGGGTGGCGTCGATTATCTCCCGACCAGCGATTCCAGGGAATAGGTATTTGTTGCCACCAGAGAAGCCAACCACTTCGTGAGGGAAGGTTGGCCCACAGAGTATGAGTTGGTCGTAGTCGAAAATCATCTTGTTCACGGCAACGGGAACCTCATCACCCATTAGCCCGCCGCTTAGATCTCGGGTCTCCTTGTTGCTTATGGTACCCATAATACGAAAAGTATGGGGGAGATCCCAACGGTGGTTGAAGATGTTAACCCTCTTGTAGGTATGCGCCCGCTCCTGCGGAGTGAGGCCCACTAGGTTGTTGAGCCCTTCTTCCGACATGAGCGGATGAGTGCCTAGAGCCACAAGATAGTCCAGGGCGGCAACTCTCCTACCCATGATCTCGTAGAAAAGTCGAAAGAAGAAGGGCAAAGGCGCGGTGCGAGTATTATCTGGGATGATAATCAGTACACGCTTACCCTTGAGGCTAAGCCCCTCTAGAGCCTTTATAGCCAGTTCTCGTACCTCGCCTTCAGATAGGAAACCGTTCTCGTACCCCTTTCCAACGACCATCTA
>DMLA01000139.1:0-15836 GCA_003453555.1 Chloroflexota bacterium
TGCTGGATCCGGAGGTGCCGGTGGTGGCCCTGGCCACCAAAGGAGTCCAGTACCCCAAGATCATCTCCAATATCCAGGAGGTGAGGGCTAGAAAGGCCCAGGTCTTGGCCTTGGCCACGGAGGGGGACAAAGATATAGAGGCCGATGAGGTGATCTACGTCCCCGACACCTTGGAGCCCTTGAAGCCTATCCTCTCCATCGTGCCCTGGCAACTTTTCGCCTATTATGTGGCTCGGGAGCGGGGCTGCGATATCGATAAGCCGAGAAACCTGGCCAAGTCGGTAACCGTAGAATAAGGACGGGTGGGGATGAGGTATCGCTTGCCTCTGTGCCTTTTGGGTGATTCGGGTGGATGATCTTCGGTCCACAGTCAACCGCTGGTTACCGGTCCTTTTGTGGATGGCCCTCATCTTCTTCCTCTCCTCGCAATCCCATCTCCCTCGTTACCCCTATCCCCTCATCGATCTCCTCCTCAAGAAGGTAGCCCACCTGTTCGAATATACCATCCTGGCGACTCTGCTCTATAGGGCTATGGGGAGTGAAGGTGGCGGGCGGGTTTTGCTCATCGGGGGGCTTTATGCTCTCTCCGACGAATTCCACCAGAGTTTCGTTCCAGGGCGGAATGCGGAGCTATTGGATCTGGCCTTCGATATCCTAGGGGTAGTCTTGGGGTTCTATATGGCGAAGATGGTTATCTCCCCGAAGGGGCGATCTTGTTGAACGGCGATCTTCCGTCGCTTAATCAGTTGCAATAGGGCCAGGAAGGTGATGATGATCTCCAGACGGGATTTCGCCTTTTTCAGCAAGCGGTTAAAGTTCAAGCGGCGGCGGTGGTGGACTAGTCTCTCCAGTTCTTTTATTTTGGCTGGAAGGGAGATGGTTAGGGGGGTGACGACCTCCCCCACGGAACCGACAGGCTGTTCTTGCAGAGCCTGGCGAAGCACTCCCACCAGGTCGTTCAACGATACCCCTTGTAGTGGGAAAGGAGGCCTGGGCTGGGCGGTTAACGCTCGGGGGTAGGCGCGTAGCCCCTCCTCTTCTCGGATGAGGAGTTGCTGGGCCGCGGCTTTGAACTTCTGGTATTCGATGAGCCGACGGACCAGTTCATCTCCTATCTCCTCTTCCTCTTCGAATTCCTCCGCGGGCGGCTGGGGTAGGAGGGCCCGGGATTTGATGAGGAGGAGTTGGGCGGCCACGACGATGAAGTCGGCTAGGGTCTCCACCTCCAGCCTCTCCACATGGCTCACGTAGGCCAAATAGTGGTCGGTAACCTGGGCCAAAGAGATCTTGGTGATCTCCAGTTCCCTCTCCTGGATCAGGTGGAGGAGGAGATCTAAAGGGCCCTTGAAGAAAGGGAGGGTCACTTCATAAGTGGGTGTCTTCACGAGCCGATTATACAACGGAAGGGGGGGGCTGTCTAGGGTGGCTTGACAAGGGGAGTCGTTGATGTTACTATAAAAAGTGGAAAAAACCTCGTAACCCACATTATCAGGGAGAGGGGCATGGAGCGAAGACGGAGGGCGTTAACCACGGGCCGGGTGGCAGAATACTGCCAGGTCCGTCCGGCCACGGTTTTCAACTGGATAAAGGGGGGGAAACTAAAAGCCTATTCCACTCCCGGGGGACACTATCGCGTTAGGTTGGAGGACTTTCGAGATTTCTTGGAGAAGTACGAGATACCCATCGACGAGGATTTCTTCGCTCCTCCGGGCAACAGAATCCTCATCGTGGATGATGAGCCCAGCGTGGTAGAGTTCATCGAGAGGGCGCTGAGCGAGCCAGGGGGAGATTACCGGTTCGAGCGGGCCTCGGATGGATATGAGGCTGGGTTCAAGGTTGCCAGTTTCGAACCCAACTTGGTCATTCTGGACCTGGTGATGCCCCGGGTTGACGGCTTCGAGGTCTGCCGGAGGATAAAGACCGACCCAGAGACCCGGGGGACCAAGGTCTTGGTAGTCACCGGCTACCCTGAAGAGGTGGGGCGGGCCAAGGAGTGCGGCGCAGACGACTATTTGGTCAAGCCGTTGCAGGTTGAGGAGTTGAGGGAAAAGGTGCGGAATCTCATGCGGCGTCGGGCTCCGGCAGCGGCCTCCAGAAGGGGGTAGGGGCCTTCGGCGTAAAGAGTGTGGTTGGGGGACGACTTGAGGTCGTCCCCCTTTCTATAAGGAGGGTATTTGTGCCCAGAGTTGATTGACATAAAGGCGCAGGCCTGTTCGGGTTCTGGATTTCATTGACATAACAGAACGGGTCGTGAGGTAGGGTCTAGAGGCCTGTGCTTTGAGGAGTGTGGGGAGAAGGGGGGGTGGTTGGAGGGGAGAACACGCTAGACATAAATTGAGGAAGAAAAGAGTGGGCAAATCTTATGTTAAGGCCATCATTGACATAGATGGGAGGGGACATGGCAAGGAGGTTGATGCGGCTCCTTGATGGGGAGCGGCCAAGGTATGCTGTGAGTGAAGGGGAGGGGGCTCACTGGTTAGAGGGATCGTTTGGGCGGTGGAGGCGAGGAGGGCCGGTGGAAGGGTTAGAGGGGTTTCCCCTTTTTGTGCCCTGCGAGCCGACGAAGATAGTGGCTCTGGCGCGGAACTATAGTGGCCACGCTGAGGAGATGGGAAAGCCTCTCCCTGACGAGCCTATCATCTTCCTGAAACCGCCCAGCGCTCTTTTGGCGCACGGGGGGAAAATCGCACTACCTCGCCTAGCGCAGCGGGTAGATTATGAAGGCGAGTTGGCGGTGGTGATAGGGAGGAGGGCCAAAGGGGTTCGACCTACGGAGGCCGGAGATTATATCTTGGGGCTCACTTGTGCTAACGATGTCACCGCTCGGGATCTGCAGAAGATGGACGCCCAATGGACCCGGGGTAAGGGGTTCGATACCTTCTGTCCCCTGGGGCCTTACCTGGCTATGGATTTGGCTCCAGGGGATTTGCTCCTACGGACATGGCTTAACGGGGAGTTACGACAGGAGGCCAGGACGAGGGAGATGGTCTTCGATGTGGGGGAGATCCTGGCCTATATCTCCGCGGTGATGACCCTGGAGCCGGGAGATGTGATACTCACCGGGACCCCGAAGGGGGTGGGCCAATTGAAGCCGGGGGATGTGGTGGAGGTGGAGATAGAGGGGATCGGCGCTCTAAGAAATAGCGTGGTCCGGGAAGGCTCTGGGGAGGACTAGCGAGGGGGATTGTGTTATAATAGGGGCGAACCCTAGGTGGGGCAGGGGTGTTCTCTCTTTGGGAGGCGAGATGGAGAATTTCATCTCTTTGGCAGAACTTTCCACGGAAGAGGTCTATGAGATCTTAGACCTAGCGGCCGGATTGAAGGAGGAATGGAGAAGGGGAGGAAACAGGCCCCTCCTTTTGGGGAAGGTCCTGGGCATGATCTTTCAGAAGCCCTCCCTTCGCACCCGGGTCTCCTTCGAGGTGGGGATGAGCCATTTAGGGGGTGAGGCTCTCTACCTCTCGCCCCAGGAGATCAAGTTGGGGGAGAGGGAGTCGGTGGCCGATGTGGCTCGGGTGTTAAGTCGGTATGTAGACGGCATCATGGCCCGGGTCTTCGCCCATAGCGATGTGGAGGAACTGGCCGCTCAGGCCTCGGTGCCGGTCATAAACGGCCTTTCCGATTTCAGCCACCCTTGTCAGGCTTTAAGCGATCTCTTCACCATCAGGGAGGAGCGGGGTACCTTACGTGGCTTGCGGCTGGCCTACGTTGGAGATGGCAACAACGTGGCCCATTCCCTCCTCTTTGGGGCCAGCATGGTGGGGATGGACATCTGGGTGGCCACGCCCCCGGGTTATGAGCCGCAGGAGGAAGTGGTGGCCAAGGCCAAAGGGTTCGCCCAGAGGATGGGTAGCCAAGTGGTGTTGACTCACGATCCCCAGGAGGCGGTCCGAGGGGCGGATATAATCTATACCGATGTCTGGGCCAGCATGGGGCAGGAGGAGGAGAGGGAAGAGCGATTGAAGGCCTTTCCGCCCTATCAGGTGAACGCTCAGTTAGTGGCCCAAGCCGGGAGGAGCCCCCTGGTGATGCATTGCTTGCCCGCTCACAGAGGTGAGGAGATAACCGATGAGGTGATAGATGGGCCCTACTCCATCGTTTACACTCAAGCGGAGAATAGGTTGCATCTCCAGAAGGCTATACTTCTCTTGCTTATGGGAGGTGCGTAGATGGGTCACCGCTCCGCCTTCCAAGAGGCGATGAGGAGAGGACATAACTATGCCTGGGCTGGGGAGTGGGATAAGGCGATAGAGGAGTACCGGAGAGCCGTTCGTGAGTTCCCGGAGGACCCAGTGGCTCACGGCAGCCTAGGCCTCGCCCTCTTAGAGGCAGGAAGGCTGCGGGAAGCGCTAGGGGAGTACCGCACCGTAGGGAAACTTCGGCCGGATGATCTGGCCGCTCGGCGGAGGATAGCGGAGATATGTAGCGATCTGGGACGGGTCACCGAGGCGGCGGAGGCTTGGGAGAGTTTGGCTCTCCTCTATGAGGAGAGGGGAGCCATCGATCAGGCGCTAGAGGCCTGGGGGGAGGTGGCTCGCTCTAGGCCCGAAAGTGAGAAAGCCCTTGAGGAACTGGCCGAGGCGCACATCTTCGAGGCTCCGGAGGATGCGGCCCAGGAGTACTTGGCTCTGGCTCGTCTGGCCCAAGCCAAGGGGGAGAGCGAAGAAGCGGTGGAGCATTGTCGTCGAGCCTTGACCCTGGACGAGGGGAACGTAGAAGCCCGGGGGTTGCTTCGAGCCCTCACGGGGGTGCCCTCCAGGGAGGGGCATAGCCCAGCGGCCATCGCTGCCCGGGAGGCCAGGGCGCGCTTGGCGGGGTCTATCCTGGGGGAGGCGCGGGACGAAGGCCACCCCGGAGTAGTGGCCATGGGGAGGGCGATAGATCTCGAGGGCCAGGGGATGGTGGAGGAGGCGATCGAGGAGTATGAGTTGGCCCTAAAGGAGGGGGTGAAGAGGGGGGAGGTTCTCTTTAACCTCTCCTTGCTCTATGCGGAGAGGGGATGGTGTGACCGAGTCCTCGCCCTATTTAAGGATCTGGTGGGGACAGAATACGAGTTGGCTGGCCGGTTCCTCTTAGGAAAATGCTATCTTGGAGAGGGAGAGGGTCGGAAGGCCCTTGTGCACCTCTTGGAAGCGCTGAAGATGGTGGATGTAGCGGTGGCGGGGGGAAAGGAGGGTCTAACTCAAGCCTATGAAGAGATCCTCTATGAGGATGAGAAAAGGGCTCGTCTTTTGGCCGATCGTCTTGTTGACTTCTTTGAAAGCGAAGGCTGGGAGGGAAAGGTCACCTCTCTTCGAGAGAGGGTGGAGAAGATAAGTCCCCAGGGGCTTACCATCAGCCTGGCTGAGGTCTTAGAGCACCCAGACTTCGAGGGGTTACTGACTAGCATAGCCCTCGTTGATGGCTACTGGGAGCAGGGGATCCCCCTGACGGCGGTGGAGGAATGCTACCGCCTCTTGGAGAGGGTGCCTGATTATCTAGTCCTGCATCTCTATTTGGGGGAGATGTTCTTGCGCCAGGGGAAGATAGATGAGGCGGTAGAGAAATACAGGGCGGTGGGGGAGGCCTATGCTATGCGGGGGGCCTCTAGGAGGGCCATAGCCGTCTATAGGATGGCCACGGGTTTGGCGCCTATGGAGGTGAAGATACGTAAGCGACTCATCGAACTTTTGATCGGCTTGGGGGAGATCGATAGGGCCTTGGAGGAGTATCTGGCTTTGGCTGAGGCTTATTATCGATTGGCCCGACCCGGGGAGGCGATTGAGACCTACGGGGTAGCACTCAGTCTGGCTCCTCAGAGCGGTTCTCCTCAGGGGTGGAAGGTTCGCCTCCTACGAAGGAGGGCTGATCTTCAGATGCAGCGAGCCAGTTGGGGGAAGGCCCTGGTTGACTATGAGGAGTTGAGGCGGCTGGCCCCCGATGATGAAGAGGCGTGGCGAGCGTTGGTGGATCTCTATTTCAGGCTGGGTCGGCGCAAGGAGGCTTTAGAGGAGATCGACTCCTTCGTCCAGGAGCGAAGGGAGAAGGCTGTAGCGATCCTCCAGGACATGATAAGGGAGAGACCTCAGGATATGGGGCTTCGGCAGCGGCTAGGTGAGGCCTACCTCTCGGTAGGGATGAAGGAGGAAGCGATCGCTGAGTTGGATGCTCTGGGGGAGTTGCAATTGGAGGCTGGTCTGGAGGAGGAGGCTCGGGAGACCATCCAGCGTATCATCTCTCTGGGGCCCGAAGATATAGAGGCTTATCGTCAACTCTTGGAGCGATTAGGCGGCTCGTAGCCACGAGGAGGTGGCGTGTCTGACATCATATGGATATTCTCCCAGATAGATCTGCGCAGTATAGTCGATATACTCTTGGTGGCCCTCATATTCTATGGGATCCTCTTCATGATGCGGGGTACAAGGGCTATCCAACTGATCAGAGGCATCGTCTTTCTCATCTTAGCCGTGGTTGTGGCTAGTAACCTCTTATCTTTGACCGCTTTCAATTGGCTTTTAAGGAACACCCTGCCCGCCCTTCTGGTTGCCGTCCCAGTGATCTTTCAGCCCGAGTTGCGTCGGGCTCTGGAGCGGCTAGGGCGGGGAGGGGGCCTAATCAACCGGGCATCGCCGGAGAGGGTGATGATGAAGGTTACCCGTTGCGTGTCGCAGGCAGCACGCACCCTTGCGGAGCGGCGCCACGGAGCCCTGATGGTCTTGGAACGGGAGACCGGCTTGCAGGAGTATGTGGAGACCGGGGTGGAGATGAACGCCGAGTTATCGACGGAGTTGCTCCTTACCATCTTTCAGCCTAATACCGTCCTTCATGATGGGGCGGTGATAATTCGGGAAGACCGGGTGTTGGCCGCGGCTTGTATCCTCCCTCTCAGCGAGAGCATGAGGGTGGAGCGGGGGTTAGGGCTGCGTCACCGGGCGGCGGTGGGGATCACAGAGCAGAGCGACGCCTTGGCTATCGTGGTCTCGGAGGAGACGGGAGTCATATCCCTGGTGCGGCATGGGAGGATGATCCGTCATCTAGATGACGCGCGCCTGCGGAAGGTTCTACAGGCTTTCTACGGGCTCCAGCCCACGGAGAAGCCCCGCTGGTTCTCCCGGCAGGGGAGGGGGGAAAGGTGAGACGTTCTCTTCTCGACTTGAGTTCGGCGCTCATAGCCCTCATTTTGGCCCTCACCATCTGGGTAGTAGCCATGAGGGAGCAAAACCCCATAGTTCAGGATCGCTTTCCTCAAGCGATACCCATCGAGGTGGTCAATAAAGGGGAGGATCTACTGATCTTGGGAGATTTGGAAGAGGAGGTGACTCTTCTGATTCGAGCCCCCCAGAAGGTGTGGGGCCATCTGGAGGCAGAGAACTTTTCCGCTTATGTTGATCTGGCCGACTTAGGAGTGGGGTCCCATGAGGTGCCGGTCGAAGTTCAGCATCCAGAGACGGTACGGGTGATAGAAAAGTCGCTCGATGTAGTATCTATCACTTTGGATAAGGCGGCCCAAAGGTGGTTTAGAGTGGGAGTGAACATTTTGGGAGATGTACCGGTAGGGTACAAGTACGGGGTTGCGGTAGTCACCCCTTCGCAGGTGGCGGTGAGCGGGCCTCAGAGTTTGGTGGATCAGGTGGGGGCGGTGGTTGTCGATCTACAGCTTCGGGGAGAGAAGACCACTATCGAGAAGGCTTTTGAGCCCCAGCCCCAGAACAAGATAGGGGGTACCGTTTCTGGGGTGGAGATCAGCCCATCTCAGGTGATGGTGCAGTTGCCTATAGAGCAGGAGTCGGGCTACCGGGATGTATCGGTGAAGGTGATTATGCAGGGAGCGGTGGCCGCTGGATATTGGATCAGCGATGTCAGGGTGAACCCCTCTACGGTGACCGTCTATGGGGACCCTCAACGGGTAAGCGAACTCCCGGGCTTCTTGGAAACGGAGCCGGTGGATGTGGAGGGGGCCAACGCCAACCTAACCCGTTCGGTGGGGCTGGTCCTCCCGGAGGATATATCTCTTTTGGGGGCGGGAAGGGTCTTGGTTCGCATCTCCGTCTCTCCTGTCTTGGGCGGTCAGACGATCCGGGTCTCGCCGACCCTTCAGGGGTTGGCTCCTGGGTTAGGGGCCACTGTGTTGCCGGAGACGGTGGAGGTTATCCTCGCTGGCCCCCTAGCCGATCTGTCGGCTCTCCAGGCGGAGGATGTGCAGGTACTCTTGGATCTCCTCGATTTAGGGCCGGGCACATATAAGATCTCGCCTCAGGTGGTGAAACCGGATTCCTTGGAAGTGCAGAGCATCGTGCCCGATCAGTTGGAGGTGGTGATAACCGAGTTATGAAGCCTCTAGTGGCTATAGTGGGGCGGCCGAATGTGGGGAAATCGACCCTCTTCAACCGCTTGGTGGAGGAGCCGCGGGCTATAGTGGAGGATCTGCCGGGGACCACCCGCGACCGCCTCTACGCTGACGCTCAATGGGGAGGGGTGGCCTTTACCCTCATCGATACTGGAGGGCTCGTCCTTTGGACTGAGGATGAGCTGACTATGCAGGTGAGGAGGCAGGTGGAGTTGGCCATGGCCGAGGCGGAGGCGATCCTCTTCCTGGTGGATGTGGCAGAAGGGCTCACCGTTGGGGATGAGGAGATTGCGGAACTGTTGAGGGTTTCCCAGAAGCCGCTCTTCTTGGTGGTCAACAAAGCGGATAACGAGGCTCGACGGTTGGCAGCCACGGAGTTCTATAGCCTGGGCCTGGGGGAGCCGTATCCCATCTCTGCCCTCCATGGTACGGGAACGGGAGACCTTTTGGATGCCTTGGTGGCCTCCTTCCCTCCCAGGGAAGAGGTCGAGGAGGCGGAAGGGGTACGGGTAGCCATCGTGGGGCGTCCCAATGTGGGCAAGTCCTCCCTCCTCAACGCCCTTTTAGGCTGGGAGCGGGCCATAGTGAGCGAAAGCCCGGGGACCACGAGGGATGCTATCGATACCCAGATGAGTTGGGATAGTCAACTGGTGACCCTCATCGACACCGCAGGGATCCGGCGTCGGGGGCGGGTGCAGAGGGGGGTGGAGCAGTATAGCGTGTTGCGGGCTCTGCGGGCTATACAGCGGGCCCATGTGGTGGTTTTGCTCCTCGATGCCCCGCAGGGGGTGACGGCCCAGGATGCCCATATCGCCGGCTACGTTATGGAGGAGGCGAGGGGCATCGTGCTCGTGGTCAACAAGTGGGACCTGATGCAAGAGGCCGACCTATCCGAGTACGCGAAGGAGGTTCGTCAAGCCTTCAGGTTCATCCCCTTCGCTCCTCTTCTTTTCGTATCCGCACTGACGGGCCGAAGGGTGGGCACGGTTCTGGAGACGGCGCTTAGGGTCTACCAAGAGAGGCTTCGTAGGGTCCCCACCAGCGGGCTCAACAGGTTGCTGCGGGAGGCGGTGGCTAGCCATTCCCCTCCTTCGAAGAGGGGGAAGAGGCTGAGGTTCTACTATGCAACCCAGGCGGAGGTGGACCCCCCTACCTTTGTCTTCTTCGTCAACGATCCCCAACTGGTCCACTTCTCCTATCGCCGGTACCTGGAGAACCGATTACGGGAGGCTTTCGGCTTCGAGGGAACGCCTTTGCGATTGTATTTTCGACGGCGAAGCGAAGCGCGCTTCGCGTAGTGCATAGAGTGGAGGTTATGATGGTGACCCCAGAGCAGGTCAGGGAGGCGTTGCGAGAGGTGTACGATCCCGAGATCCCGGTGAATGTGGTGGATTTGGGGCTCATCTATGAGGTGAAGATAGAGGGGGGCAAGGTAGAGGTGGATATGACCATGACCGCTCGGGGTTGCCCCATGCACGCCTATATCGCCGAGCAGACACGGAAGAGGTTGCTGGAGATAGAGGGAGTGGAGGAGGCGGAGGTCAAGATAGTCTGGGAGCCGCCTTGGAACCCCACCATGATCTCCGAGGAGGCGAGGAAGAGACTGGGTTTGGGTTAAACGGCTGGCACGATGAGGCTAGATAGGCTTGCCCCTTTGCTTATGGTCTTGGCCTTTCTTTTGAACCTGGTGGTCTGCTTTTTGGACCCTACTGAATTCAGGGGGACCAGGGCACTCGGCCAGGCTTTCTTTTTCCTGGGGGGCTTGCTGCTGCTCTACGCCGCATGCTACCTACGCCGCGGCTTCTTCGGGGAGGTGGAGCCGAACCTTAACCATCTGGTCACTGCAGGCCCCTATCGCTGGTGTAGACCCCCTCTCTATCTGAGTTTCATGCTCATCGTTCTGGGGATCGATCTGATGTTCGGCAGCCCTCTTGGCATTCTGGCGACTCTGCTCTTGACCCTGCCGAGCGTCATCTATCGGGCTAGGCTGGAGGAGAAAGCCTTGGCCGATCATTTCGGTGAGGAGTGGGGAGCCTATAAGGAGAGAACGAGGTTACTGTAGCGTCCGAGTTTATCTCGGACGAAAGCGTCGCAGATGAACTGCGACGCTACATGGATGGTGCATGGGAGGCCGTTGTGGTCTCTCGCCATCTGAGGGCGTCAGATGGTAACATCCCTGGCCTGCTGCGTGCCAGCCCGTCCTGGTACGACTTGGGCCAGGGGGCAGGCTGACGCCACCTAAATTGCTCTTGAGGAGGTATGACCATGGGGAAGGTGTGTATCAAAGGGGTAGGGGAGTTCTGTCACCATTATCCGTCGGTGGCGGCGGTAGTGACTGCTCGTGTTGGGGAAAAGGCGAACGCCATGGCCGCGGCCTGGCATTCGCCCCTCTCCCGCAAGCCTCCTCTCTATGGGGTGGCCATCTCCCCCAAGAGGTTCACCCACGAACTCATCTTGGAGGCAGGCGAGTTTGGCGTAAACTTCCTGCCATTCGAAAAAGCAGAGGTAATCGCCTCGTTAGGGGGAAGCACGGGGAGGAAAGCGGACAAGTTCCGACTCTTCGACATCGCCGAGGAGAAGCCGGTTTTGACCTCGGCGCCCATCCTCGCCGAAGCCTATGCTGCCTACGAGTGCCAACTGGTGAGCCACCATACCTTTGGAGATCACACCTGGTTTGTGGGAGAGATAGTGATGGTTCATCTCGTAGAGGGAGCACTGACGGATGAGGGGGTGCTCGATCTATCTTCAGTGAAGCCAGCCATGTATCTAGGGGCCGATCGGTACGTCACCACCTTGCGTGAAAGCCTCTGCTACCTGGATCGTAAGGCTTGGACAAAAAAGTGAGAGGAACGGTGGTTAGCCTGAACGGCAGTATAGAAGCGTAAGTTGTTGACAGCCTTGGCGGGCGATGCTACAATTCTCGCAAATCAAAAGGGGAGGTTCATCGATGAGGATGGAAGATGTGGGAAGGGCGATGGAAAAAGCAGGCATCCCCGGACGGGATGCCTATGATTTGCCCACCAGCCCTAAGCGGTTCCCTGATGGGGCTTGGTATCGGATGGAGATCTCGGGGGTGGAGCGGCCTCAAGTGCTGGAGGCGGTGATAGACGAGTCGGAAAAGCGGAAGATGCCTATTCACCGCTTGATCTCCGTGGTCATGGGGGCCACTCTCTTGGATAAGGCGGAGTTGAGAGATTTCGCCCAGATGGCGGCTGAGGCTCGGATGGAGGTGATCCTCGTCCCTGGCCCTCGAGCCGCCTGGGATATCGGTCGCCAGCCATATACCCCGGAAGGGATCATATCTGGTTTGCGTTGCCGGGGCTCGGACGCTCTCCGCCAGGTGATCACCGACATCATGCGGTGCATAGACCTCGGCTTTCGGGGCTTTCTGGTCATCGATGAGGGGCTTCTCTGGCTCCTTAACGAGATGAGGAAGAAGGGCGATATTCCCGAGGATGTGATCTTTAAGGTCTCCATCTATGCCGGCCACGGCAATGCCGCGGGGGGCAAGGTGTTAGAGATGTTGGGTGCGGACACCATCAACCCAGTGGCCGATTTGACTTTGCCTCAGTTCGCCTCCATCCGCCAGGCGGTCGATATGCCGTTAGATTTGCATATCATCCTCACCGAGTCCTTCGGTGGGTATATGCGCTTCTACGAGGCGCCAGATATGGCCAGGGTCTGTGCCCCTTGTTACTTCAAGATCGAGCCTGGCCCGGCCTGCGCCGCTACGGGGGCGGCCCTCTACAAGCCATGGGTGAGCCCCCAGATGTTAGCCGACTGGGGGCGGGAGAAGGTGAAATACGCTCAGATCATCCACGAGATAATACAGGAGAACTTCCCTGAGGCCACCATGTCTGGCGTGGGGCCTGCCGATTTGGCTATCCCCAAGCCCTGAAGTGAAGGGACACCATCAGCGATTAGTCCCTTGGCTTATTTGGAGTCAGGTGGAATGCCATTGGTCGGAGAGGTTGTGGGATGTCTGAACTGGTCTCACTCCTAACACTGTACGTTCTTCCTTTACTGGGGCCGTTGCTAGTGGTTGTGGGAGGCTTTACCCTCTGGCGCACTCGGCGAAGAGAGGGACGTTGGTCATTGGCTGGCTCAGTCGTTGTAGTCCTGGGCGTGGCATTTACTGCCTTTGTCTTCTGGCTTGACCCGAGTGTGTTTGCACCTGTGCTGGGGCCTGTGAATCGCCTGGTCGAGCGGGTCAGTGGGGAAACACCCCAGGCGAAAGTGTCATCGTATCTCGCCCTCGTGGCGAGAGGAGATCGGGACGGTGCTTTGGTGCTGTGGCCCGCGAACGACCGGCTCGGGTCGGACTATAAAGGGCGCCGCCACTCTGTAACAACAGAACTTGAGGGGCTAGGGCCTGAGTTGAGCCATCGGGTGCTGAAAATCGAGTGGTGGAGCACCTGCTGCGAACCCCATGTTATCACCGATAACCGAGAGGCTGGGTTCGCTCGGCTCTGGGTAGAAGTGTCCAGGGATAATGAAGCGAGGCAATACGTGTTCGACCTTCTTGCACCCCCCATGCCGTATTTGGGAAGGTGGGAAGGATACCCGGTGCGCCACTGGCAGATTTTGGATGTCTATCCGGTAGAAGGGGAGCCGCTCGTCTGGCGCTGGCCTGGTTATTGACGAATGCAAGCGAGCCTGTGGGTCTTTTTCTAATACGCGATTGGCGGCTTCGCCAACGATGGGAACGTTAGGAGACATTGGTTATGCTTGCCCAAGGAGAATCTGGGAGTACCAGAGGAACGCAGGGCCATAGAGGTTGCACGAGGGAAGCCGGAGATCGAGTCATTCCAAAGCCTTAGAGAGGGAGAAAAGAGATGAGCGAGAGAATTAAAGTTACCCTGCCTCAAATCTTCGAGATGAAGAGGTCGGGCCAGAAGATAACGATGATCACCGCCTACGATTACCCTACGGGGGTCTTCGCCGATCGAGCGGGTATAGATATCGTCTTGGTGGGCGACTCGATGGCTATGACCGTCCTGGGGTACTCCACAACTCTGCCAGCCACTATGGCGGAGTTGATAGCCCACTCTCAGGCGGTGACCAGGGGTTGCAAGAACTCCTTTGTCCTGGGGGATATGCCCTACATGTCCTATCAGCCCTCCATCGAGATGGCGGTGCAGAACGCCGGTCGTTTCATGAGCGAAGGCGGATGCGATGGCATCAAGTTGGAGGGGGGGATAACTATGGCCGATAGGGTGGAGGCTATAGTTAGGGCCGGAATCCCGGTGATGGGCCACCTGGGACTCACCCCCCAGAGCATGTCCATGTTAGGGGGGTTCAAGGTCCAGGGGAAGGATGCCATGATGGCCAAAAGGATCATCGATGATGCTAAGGCTCTAGAGGAGGCGGGAGCCTTCTCCATACTCTTGGAATGTGTGCCCTCCAAGGTCACCAAGTTGGTGACGGAGAGAGCGGAGATACCGATTATCAGCATCGGAGCAGGGCCAGATTGCGATGGGCAACTCTTGATCTTCCACGATATGTTTGGGCTCTATCCGGCCTTCACCCCCAAGTTCACCAAGCAGTATGCTGACGTGGGGGAGACGATAGTCCAAGGTCTCAAGCGTTACGCGGAGGAGGTGCGAGAGGGGCTTTTCCCGGAGCCCAAACATGGCTTCACCATCCGCGATGAGCAGTATGAAGAACTTTTGAAGATGCTTGAGTAAGGGGTAGAGAGGCAACCCAGCCGTGGAAATGGGTTTTTCCTAACACTGTAGGAGGGCTGCCGTCTACTATCCTGAGGGTTTAAGAGGTGTTCAGCCAGGATTTAACCCCGGCAGAGGAGGTATGGTTTAGTCATCAGGAGCCCCATGAGTTGGCGATCGCCTTGGCTGAGGAGATGCGAGCCTGGGGGATGAGAAGGGTTTTGGATGTAGGGTGTGGAGGGGGAGGCATCTTCTCTACCTGGCCAAACAGGGGTTCGAGGTGTACGGCACCGACCGCTCAGCAGCCGGGTTGACCATCTCCCGGGAACGGCTGGAGAAGGAGGGGCTGAAAGGCATACTGCGCCGATGCGATATGACCAAGGTGCCCTTTCCCGATGAGTTCTTTGACGCCGTCTTGAGCGTCTATGTCTTGCACCACAATACATTAGAGAACGTAGGAAGGGCGGTAGGGGAGATAAGAAGGGCACTCAAGGGAGGAGGGTTGTTTTTCGCCAACTTAAGCGGGAAGGG
Organism: Chloroflexota bacterium; assembly: GCA_003453555.1. Lineage (GTDB taxonomy): Bacteria > Chloroflexota > Anaerolineae > UBA7937 > UBA7937 > UBA7937. The sequence goes on from DMLA01000139.1 coordinate 14,524, forward strand.
GGATTACAAGGAAGGCAAAGGGAAAAAGATAGAGCCGGGGACTTATATCTGTGATAGTGGGGTTGAGGCTGGGATGCCCCACCATTTCTTCACGCGGCAAGAGGTGGAGGACCTTCTGGAGGGGCTCGAGATCATGAGCCTCAAGGAGCGGAGAGCGGAGTATGTAAGTCGATCGTCGGGGCTACCCGTGATGGGCGTTCACTGGGAGGTAAAAGCCCAGAAACTTTAGAATAGGAGGAGAGATGGCCGAGTGTAAGAAGGAGACGAACTTGACCAAGTGCACCTGCACTTACGAGCCTTGCAGCCGCAAGGGTATCTGCTGTGATTGCATAGAATACCATTGGAAGATGGGCGAGTTGCCTGGTTGCCTCTTTCCCCCAGAGGTGGAGCGGACCTACGACCGCTCCCTGGCACGCTTCATAGCCACCTATAGCCGAGTTTGAGATGGCTACGAAAGGTGATGGGCTATGTGGGGGGCTTTCCCGCCTTGGTCACCTCCCTTCACCATGAGGGAAGGCTTTGGGAGAGGTAGATGGATGTGATATTGTGGGCGCTCTTCATCCTTCTGTTCAGGGTGGCTAACGTTGCCATAGGCACCGTTAGGACGCTCCTGGTCGTGCGAGGGGAGCGGATTTTGGCCACCTTGATCGGCCTCTTTGAGGCCTTGTTCTTCGTGGTGGCTGTGGGCAAGGTGGTACAAGATTTGGGCAACCTTTTGAACCTTCTCGCCTATTGTGTTGGCTTCGCTGTGGGAACCTGGGTGGGCATGGTCTTAGAGGATAGGCTGGCACTAGGCTATGTACTGGTGCGTATTGTTTCGCTGCAAAAGGGGAGGAGGATCGCCCTGGCCCTGAGGGAGAAGGGATATGGAGTAACAGAGATGCTGGGGGAGGGCCGGGCAGGCAGGGTGGGGATAATAGATATCGTAGCCAAAAGAAAAGATGTCCCCCTCATTACCTCTGTTGGCTGTGAGATCGATGAGAATGCCTTCATCACCGTTCAAGAGCCCAGAGAGGTATATCGGGGCTATATACCGAGGGCGAGATAGGCCACCAAGAGTGGTTTTGTTAGATAGGGATCACTCGTGCCTAACTAGGGTTAGCCTGGCACCATTGAAATAGGAGGTAGAGAGATGCAAACCGAAATCCTGTATCGCCCATCTTACTCTTTGACCGTAGTCAAGTTGGGGCCCAACGAGGGTATTCGCGTGGAAGCGGGGGCCATGGTTTCCATGTCGCCCGGGGTGACCCTGGAGACCAAGATGGCAGGGGGCATACTGGCCTCCCTCAAGCGCTCCATGCTGGGCGGCGAGA
>DMLA01000139.1:16188-20162 GCA_003453555.1 Chloroflexota bacterium
GGGCGGCGAGATCACCCTGGCCCCGGTCCTGCCTGGGGACATGATGGTGCTGGACCTAAAGGATGAGACGCTGGTAGTTCAGTCGGGTTCCTATGTCGCTTCTTCCGAGGGGATCGAGATCGATACTAAATGGACGGGGGCCCAGACCTTTTTCGCCAGGGAAGGTCTGATCATGTTAAAAGCCTCAGGCACCGGCACATTGATTCTCGGTAGTTACGGGGCTATCCACGAGAAGGGTTTGGCGGCAGGCGAGGTCTACACGGTGGACACCGGCCATCTGGTGGCCTTCTCCGAAGGGATGGGGTTCAGGGTGAAGGCGGTGGGAGGGATCAAGTCCACCCTCTTCAGTGGAGAGGGGTTGGTGGTGGATTTGACCGGGCCGGGCAAGGTCTTCCTGCAAACCCGTAGTGATGACGCTTTCCTCTCCTGGCTGATCCCCAAACTGCCTACACAGAAAGGTAGATAAGAGTTTCGAGGACAAGGGGTGGAAGCACCGTTCCACCCCTTGATTTATCCGCTGCTTAGCGTAAGGGAGAGTTAGCGGCTCTTATGCCTTTCCAGTAACCTTCGGCGCGAGATCCAGATTTGACACCTTTGTAGGCCAAGAAGTCTCTTCCCTTTGAGGCTAGCGGGGTTGAAGGTCCAGATGAGACTCCAGAGGTAGATATTCTCCCAAAACTCGAAGAAGGACTTTAGGCGACTGATAGAGCGACCCACGGGCAAGAGGTCAAAGCCCAGTCGTCCGATCAGTTCAGCCGCTTGTTTGAGGCCATCTTGGGCATCGACAGCTGACTCCCCCTTAAAGGCCTTGACCCCTTTCCATTCCGGTGCGCTCTCGATATATCTAACCAGTTCGGCGAGGGATCTTCTCATTAAGCGGTGGAATTGTAACCCCCAGGCTAAGTCGGGTCCATCTTCGGGCATGGGAGGGATGCGCTCGTTCCAGAAGTGGAATTCCCCTATCGTTTCCCCTTTGAGGATCTTCGTCCCGTCGGAGAGGGTCAATTCCCTATCGCTCTTGCCGAAGGCGAGCCTGAAGATGCAGTCCTCTTCTGGCGTAAACTCGTGGATACCGTATAAGCGGCGAAGAAACCAGTCGAATCGGCGGATCACTGACCTGGCGATAGCGTCCAGTCTGACCAATGTAGGCTCCTATTTCCCCCAGGAGATGAGGATGATCCCTGCCGCGGTGAGGAGCGTCCCTAGCCACTGGACCGTAGAGATAGGTTCTTGGAATATAAGCCGGGCAGCGATGATCTGCACGCAGAGAAAGCCCAGGCCGGCGGTGAGGGCGTAAGCCAGGTGGAGGGAGATGAAGCGCAAAAGGAAGGTGAAGGCCAATACGCCTAGAAAGCCGGAAAGGTTGCCCACGATCTGCCACCAAAGAAAACCTTGCCATCCTCGACTGGCAGCCGACAACTTAAGGCCACTGTTGCTGACCACGGTGAGAGCCAGATTGGCTAGGGTCAGTCCGCCGATAGTTAGAGCCCTCATCTTTTGCTCCTTTGGTTGTCGCTAAATGCGTGGAACGAAGCGAATGGTCAGGGAGAAGAGCACAACTTCTAGAGCGTTCAGCGCCTATTCTTGCGCGTCGAACTCCTCTTTGGTGATGAAGTGGCCGCCGGATAACTCCTGGGAAAGGATGTTGTAGTCTCGGTCGAAGCGGAGCTCACCATACATGAGCCGGAAGCATCGGCCATCCATCATCTCCTTCCTCAGGAAGTATCCCCCTTCGGGGTGGGGTTGGAGGTCATAGCGCCGGTCCACTCGGATGCGGAGCTTCTCCCCGCAGTTATCACACTGTACATAGAGCCAGATAGCATCTTGGTCGGGGGGAGGTTTTTTCTTGCCGAAAAAGCCCATGGGAGGTCCTTTCTACCTTTTTACCCAGTATAGCAGGGGACAAACCTTAGGACAAGATCGGTACTATATGTTGCTTTCAAAGAGCGCTCTAACAAAAAGGTGGCCCGCGATGGAGAAAGGGCCACCTCTACAAGGGTGCCCCCAGCGGGGTTTGATATAAAAGACCTGTTGGTCTGCAAGAGGGTCGAACCGATGCGATAGGCGGCGGTCTGGTCATGGTGCCCAAGTATAGGGAAATAGATCCTAGATGCAATCCCTCTTCTCCGGGAAGGCCCCTCCTTTGGGAGGACCGGAACCCCCATAAAGACCTCATCGCTGGGGTGATTCTCTGGGCCTGGAGAGAGATGGACTCATTCGACCAGGGAGTTGACAGACAATCGTCTTCGAAAGGAGGGGGGTTGAGACGATAATGTTGGGCCAGCCAAGGTTCCATACTTTCCCTTCTCAACCTAGTTCATAGGTGCTATCCTAGGGCCGGTGAATTCTTGTCGAATCTTCCTCCGTGCTTAGGTATGGAGAAGTTCCTGGCTGGTGGCTCCAGGGACAGGTGGAGGTTTATCCGAAAATATTGAGCATGATCGAGGAAGTCGTCCACTCGTGATGGTGTGCAAGGGAGATCCTGTCATTGTGCGGGCCCTTGAGTTCAGAAGTGGGAAGTGCAATTATCTGGCTCAGGAGATCGGGGGAATCGAACATCCGCGCTTTCACAGAGCGACATAGGAGGGCCATGGAAGGATCTGGTGGGGGTAGCACATAGACATGAAGATGCGGGATATCGCTGCGGATTTTAAGTGCTTAGCAGAGTCTCAATCTGCCTCATACACTATGTTGTGTTTCTGTGCCGAATTTCCCTACATCTAGCAGGTCTGCGCCCATCGCAGGCCTTGGTTTTTGCAAAGTCCGCGGGACTAATGAAACTGATCCGCTTATGGACTAAGTCCGCAGTTCAGATACCTCTTGGTATAAAGAACTGGTTTGTTGGTATGCAGATTACTTCTAACTCAGAGGATAACATGGGTTGGTGGAGAGGTCAGGTCGCGGCAACGATGGTGACGATGAAATCCCCTTCGGAGACCAAAGTCAGGGTCCTCACGCCTCCGGGGATAGCCACGGGAGCGGGCGTGGGAGAGGAGGGCTGCCTAGTGGCCGCTTAACCCCACTCAAGATGGGTCTCTCCCGACTCTTCCTCCCATCTCGTGAAGGGAGGGGGACCAGCAGGAGACTCTGAGAGACCCCCTAGGAGAAGATTCCTAGGATCAGAGCTAAGAGACTAGGCCAACGGGGCTGTGGGAGTGAGCCCACCTCCCAACTTTTGAACGCTTCCTCTACCTTCTTGCAAATGAGTCGCTACGATGGTAAACTGGTAGTCAGAGAGAAAAGCATTGCAATTTTGGCGATAGTTTGCCGAGGTGAAGACTCCCCCGCCAGAATCGTAGGTGCGTTCGGCATCCGCCTGCCCTGGTACGCCTGCCCCAAGGCGTACCAGGCCGGGGTGGCAGGCCAGGGAAGGAAAGGAAGAATGGCTAAGAGAAAGGCGCGACCTACACGACAACGACCCCCTACCCTCAAGCAGATCCAAGAACTCCAAGCCAAGGTGCTAGAGGCCCAAGAGGCGCTGGAGCAAGAGACGGTCTCCGTCTCCGCTGGGGGCGGCGCTATCAAGGTGGTGATGAGCGGACACCAGAAGATAAAATCTATCGAGATCGAGCCCGCCGTCCTGGAAGATGTGGAGATGCTCCAAGATCTCGTCATAGCGGCCATAAACGAAGCCATCGAGAGATCCCAACAATTGGCGGCTGATAAGATGAGCGCTTTCACTGGCGGCCTCCAAGGGTTGATCTAGCATGCGTGGGCTGGCCAAACCCGTAGCCCGTTTGGTGGAGGAACTGAGCCGCCTCCCGGGCATCGGCCCCAAGACCGCTTCCCGCCTCACCTTCTACCTCCTGCGGGCACCGAAAGAGCAAGTCAAAGCCCTCTCCCAAGCCATCGGCGAACTCAAGGAGAAGATAGTCACCTGCGAGATCTGCTACAATATCACCGAAGTGAGTCCTTGTCCTATCTGCCGCGATGAGGAACGCAACCGGTCTTTACTCTGCGTGGTGGAAGAGCCC
>DMLA01000204.1:0-450 GCA_003453555.1 Chloroflexota bacterium
TGTTAGGAGCAGCTGAAAAGTAGACACTTTTTCACTTCAAAAGTGGACTCGAAAACCCTGCAAAGGAAGGGTGACTGAATGGGCCAGGCGGTCGTCCCACCAGATGCGGATTTCCATGATGTTCTTATCCGGATCAGGCACCATATGGATGTCCACTTCCTCCCGCAGCGGGACGTTTGGGACCTGGATCTCGTGGCCGAAAAGAGAGATGCGGCGATAGGCGTTGACCATTCTCCGCTCCCGCAAGCAGAAGACATCCTTGGGTGAGGTATAGGCCCGGGGGAGGGAGAAGGGCCGGAGGAGGTTGTTGCCTTCGGCGATGGGTCTCTGGAAGCGAACGTTGGGGATTTGATCCGAAAACGCCCTATCAAGCTGTGCCATGGTTCCCTCCTAAACGGCGGTGGAGGAACTGATTATGGGGTGTCCAGTTTTCAATCGAAAAGAGTTCAC
>DMLA01000204.1:563-731 GCA_003453555.1 Chloroflexota bacterium
GCAAGCAGAAGACATCCTTGGGGGAGGTATAGGGCCGGGGGAGCGAGAAGGGTCGGAAGAGGCTGTTGCCTTCGGCGATGGCTCTCTCAAAGCGAATATTGGGGATTTCGCCCGTTGTGGAGTGCACCTGATGGTTGTTGTAGCGATCGAGCTCTTCATGCAGAACGG
>DMLA01000204.1:794-18695 GCA_003453555.1 Chloroflexota bacterium
ACAATGAGAGATCTGAAGGTTGACAAATGAGGCAAGATAATGTATACTAATTTATTAGGTATGACAGGATGACAAGATAAAGGGTGGACGATGATAGAGGATTACCTCACTGCAGCAAAAGCCATTAGGCGGGATAGCCCTGTCCCTTATTACTATCAGCTCGAAGAGTTCTTAAAAGAGCAGATCGAAAACGGGACGTGGGAACCAGGGCAGCAGATCCCGTCGGAAGCAGAACTCTGCGAAGCCTTCGATGTCAGTAGAACGGTGGTCCGACAGGCACTCAATGAGCTTGTCCACGAAGGCGTATTGTATCGGAGGAAGGGAAAGGGCACCTTCGTGGCCGAACCAAAAATCCGTGAGAGCCTGGTTCAGCACCTAACGGGTTTTTTCGAGGATACGGTGGCCCTAGGATTGAAACCCTCGACGAAGGTGCTGGCCCAGAAAGTTATCCCTGCACCGCCGAAAATTGCAGACGGGCTGGGCTTAAAAGGGGGCGAGCCGGTGATCATGATCGATCGCTTGCGGTTTGTCGATGGTGAGCCGATCGTCCTAGTGATCACTTATGTCCCCTATGAACTCTGTCCTGAGCTTATTAATGAGGATCTTTCTACCCAATCCTTATACGCGATATTAGAGAAAAAGTACGGGTTAGAATTGGTCTATGGCCGTCGTACGTTGGAAGCTGTGGCTGCTACAAAAGAAGAGGCCAAGCTCTTAGAGATCGAGGAGGGCGACCCCATAGTTCTGTTGAGGAGCATCAGCTACCTGAAGGATGGCCGACCTATTGAGTACTTTAAAGCAAAACACCGGGGCGATAGGAGCAGGTTTGAGGTAGAGCTCGTGCGCCCCGGGAAAGCAAGGGAACTTTTACCCGACGATATTTTCTCTTTCAAAAATCTGCCCCGAAGCAATACCTTGGGTTGATGGCTATGTTCAGGAGTAACCCACTCTGCTAGGCAATGGGTGGTTGCTATCAGGGTTGACTTTTGGCTATTTGATGATTGAAGGCGGGTATCCAGCTACTGGGTTCAGAGCACAAGCTAGGTTGACGTGCTTTGAGGATTGTCTATGCATCCTTAGTTGAGAGGAGTTCAGAGAAAGGGGGTGAGGGAGAGAGGAGATTACCAGATGAGTCAGGAAGTACCGCTATCTCAAAAGGAGGGAAAAGGAAAGATGTCTAGCAGACTGCGCTGGGCAGGGGTCGTGGGGTTTATGGCTCTCTTGGCACTGGTGGTGGCATCGTGCGCGCCGGCGGCGACGCCGACGCCAGAGGCAGGATGCCCCGATAGAATCATCATCTGTTGGACCCCGCCCGACATCACAGGCGTCTTCAGGACAGCCACCGACTACTGGCTGCTCTCAGCCGCGGACGCCCGGACGCATGGGATCAACGTCGATGTCGTCTCTCAAGCGCCTACCAGCCACATAGCCTTCGCGGCTCAAGTGGATATCATCGAGGACTTCGTGGCCAGGGGGTGTGATGTCATCGGCATCTCCCCCATCGAGGTCGAGGTGGTCATCCCGGCCATCCAGAAGGCCAATGAGGCTGGCATCCCGGTGATCATCGTCAACTTGCTGGAGCCTATCGCTGGTGTGGATGTGGCCTCCTACATCGGCTTCGATAACACCATAGCCGGGAGGATCTCCGCCTTCGCCCTGGTGGACTACTTCGGAGGGCCGGGCGTCCTCGGCACGGGTCGCGAGGTGGATATCGAGCCCGGCACGTATCTCGACCTGGCCTGGTGGGAGGAGCTCTACGAGACCATCACCGAGGAGGAGAGGGCTGCGGTCAAGGCCAAAGTGGCCATCATCGAGGGCATCGCCGGTGGCTTCTTCTCCCGGGCGCGGGTGAACGGCTTCCACAGCGTGGTCGATGAGTTCCCTGGCATTGAGATCGTGGGCATGTTGCCCGCCGATTGGAACCGAGAGAAGGGGATCAAGGCCGCTGAGGACTTCCTGACAGCCAACCCGCCGGGAGAGCTGGATGCTATCTGGGCCGCCTCCAACGAGATGGGCCTGGGGGCCATGCTCGCCGCCGAGGGTGCTGGTCGGCTGGAGCTTGCCGGCGAGGGCGAGGTTGGAGACGCCTACGTTGCCATCTTCACCAACGACGTCACGCCGGAGTCCGCTGACCGAGTAGCCGAGGGGAAGATGGTAGCTGAGACCCATCATGGCTTCCCGGAGTGGGGCTGGTATGGAACCGAGTTCGGGGTGACCATGGCCTGCGGTGGGGAGGTCCCCGAGATCTTCGACATCCGGCCGCGGACCATGTATAAGGAGAACGCGCGCCTCTTCTACCCTGAGCCTGCACTGGAGTCCATCGACTGGGAGACCATTAAGGCCGGTGGATCCCCTCGCATGCACTAGCCAGCATGCTGACTCTGGGACAAGGAAGGATCGCCTCCCGAAAAAGAGGCGATCCTTCCCCCCGAAGGGGAACTGAAGCCTCCTACGGGGTTGGGCTTTAGACGCGCGGAAGGAGAGGAGGATGAGGCTAGCGGGTAAAGTTGCTATCATCACAGGCGCAGGCGCAGGGATTGGTCGTGCCACCGCTCTCCTTTTCGCCAGGGAGGGGGCCGAGGTCGTGGTTGCCGATTGTGATCCAGAGAAGGGAGCTGAGACCGTTAGCCTCATCAAGGAAAACGGTGGGGCGGCCATATTTGTTCAAGTGGATGTGTCCAAAGCAGCCGATGTGAAGAAGATGGTGAAGACAAGCGTCGAGAGATACGGTAAACTCGACATTTTGATAAATAATGCCGGAATTTACGCACAAGCCGATGTGGTGGAGGCTGCGGAAGAGGAGTGGGATCGGCTCTTGGATGTGAACCTGAAGGGGGTCTTCCTCTGTTCTAAGTACTCTATCCCTGAGATGATCAAGGGTGGGGGCGGCACTATTGTCAACATCGGCTCTGAGGCCGGAATCGTCGGCATCAAGAACCAGGTAGCCTATAACGTATCGAAGAGCGGGGTCATAGCCTTGACCAAGAGTATGGCCATAGATTTCGCCGCCCATAACATCAGGGTCAATTGTGTATGCCCTGGTACCACAGAGACACCCTTGGTTAAGGCAGCCCTGGAAAGAGCGCCAGACCCGGCAGCGGCACGCCGCGCTCTGGAAGAGGTCCGCCCTGCCAACAGGCTGGGGCGGCCAGAGGAGATAGCCGCCGGCATCCTCTATCTGGCCTCCGATGAGTCCCTTTACGCCACGGGTTCGATACTCTCTATCGATGGGGGTTATACGGCCCAATAGAGGTTCTCAATTTGTAGGTGAAGTTAAGCAGTGGTAGAATATTATAGGAACGTAGTGCCTATTCCCCGGTAGGAGATTTCATCCAGCAAGGAGGTTACGCAAGTCATGTCTTCTTCGCTCATCTTGCGGGCTGAGGCGATTGACAAGAGCTACCCGGGCGTCCACGCTCTTGATCATGTGGATTTCGACCTCTACGAGGGAGAGGTCCATGCTCTTCTAGGCGAGAACGGTGCGGGTAAGTCAACCTTCATGAAGATCCTCAGCGGCTCTCTGCCGAAGGATAGTGGTCGGATTTTCCTTCGTGGCCAGGAGGTCGACATCGTAGGTCCGTATCATGCTCGGGAATTGGGGATAGGCATGGTTTATCAAGAACTAAGCGTCATCCCTGGTCTTAGTGTAGCCGAAAACATTTTCCTGGGCAGACTCCCCAAGCGTAAACCGTTGGGGACTGTCGACTGGTCCGAAGCGATGTCCCAGGCCAAGAGGATCCTGGACGATTTAGGTGTCGATGTCGACCCCCGGGAACGTGTCGGCAATCTCAGCATGGGCGAACAGCAATTGACCGAGATCGCCAAGGCTTTGTCCATGAAGGCGCAGATCCTGCTGTTGGATGAGCCCTCATCAGCCCTATCCGATGAGGAGCGAGAGCGGCTTTTCAGCATCATGCGAGGGCTTCAAGAGAGGGGGGTAGCGATCATCTATGTCTCCCACCGGTTGGTCGAGGTTCCCCAGATCGGCCAGCGAGTGACCGTTCTTCGTGATGGCGCGAAGGTAGGCACCCTCCCGGTGGACCAGGCTGATGAAGCCACCTTGATTCGGATGATGGTGGGCAGGGAACTGAGGGAGAAGTTCCCCAAGGATGAGATACAGCGGGGTAAAGAGATCTTGCGGATTCAGGGTCTGACGGTCAGGGGCGTATTGAACAATCTCAACCTGAATCTATACGAGGGCGAGATTCTGGGCATCTTTGGCGTATTGGGAGCGGGTCGCACAGATTTTGCTCGTGCCCTCTTTGGGGTTGATCCCATTGATAGCGGTGAGGTCTTTCTCAACGGGAGGAAGATCAACATTTCTTGCCCTTCCGATGCTATTGAATTAGGTTTGGGTTATCTAACCGAGGACAGAAAGGATGGCCTTATACTACGGCTAACCATTCCGGCCAACATCACCTTGGCCAGTTTGAAAAGGATCTCCCGGCTTGGTTTCCTGAACCAGGGGGAAGAAAGGGCGACAGCAGAGAAATATGTGAAAGAATTGGACATCCATACACCTAAATTGGATCAGAAAGTCGAGTTCCTCAGCGGTGGCAATCAGCAAAAGGTTGCGTTGGCCAAGTGGTTGTGTAGCCGGGCGAAAGTATTGATTTTCGACGAGCCTACCAGAGGGATCGATGTCGGGGCCAAGATAGAGGTCTTCCGTTTGATGAACGACCTGGCCAAGCAGGGAGTGGGGATTATTATGCTTTCCTCCGAGTTGCCAGAGGTTTTGGCTATGGCTGACCGTATTCTGGTGATGGCTGGTGGGTCCTTTACGGCCGAGTATGCAAGGGGCCAGGCATCCCAGGAAGATCTCATGAGAGATGCTGTAGTGAAGTAAGAAAGGAGCGCACAAATGGCTAAGAATCCTTCGGAACCCAGGGTTTCAGCCTTGGGACGGGTTGGAGCATGGGTAGCCACGCCTCAACTGAGGGTACGGCTTGGGATCAGGGCCGTACTGGTGTTTGCTGTGCTTCTATTTATCTACTACGTCTCGACGGCGCCCCGTTTCTTCAGCGTTACCAATGCAACCAACCTGGGAGCGCGAACAGCCCCGGACATCATCCTGGCCGTGGGCCAGACGATGGTCATCATCCAGGCGGGCATTGACTTGTCTGTAGGAGCCGTCCTCGCCTTTTCAGGCTCCTTGGCTTCGGTAGCCTATTGTTACTGGGGCCTCCCCGTTTGGCCGGCAATGCTGCTTGGCCTGGCAGCCGGAGCCCTGCTGGGTTTCATCAATGGCCTGATTATCACCAAGGGAAGGATCCCCGATTTTATTGCTACCTTGGGGATGATGGTTACAGCCCGTGGCGTGGCCCTGATCCTGACCGGCGGGTTGCCCGTTCCCTCCCACCTGACAGCCATCACTCTCAAGGCTTATCTGCCCCAGGAGATCATCTGGCTGGGGAGCGGGGATATCCTCGGCTTCCCAACAGGGGCCCTCATTGCCTTGCTCATCGTCGCCGCCGGTTGGGTGATCTTGATGCACACCGGATTCGGGCGTGCCCTCTTCGCCGTTGGCGGGAATAGGGAGGCGGCCAGGGTCTCGGGCATCAATGTTGACCGCACCAAGATCATGACCTACACCCTCATGGGGTTGCTGGCAGCGCTCGCTGGCCTAGTGCTGGTCGGACGTATGAACTCCGCCAACGCCTTGATGGGAGATGGAACGGAGTTGCAAAGCATTGCTGCCGTGGTCATCGGTGGAACCAACCTCTTCGGTGGCGAGGGCGGCGTTATCGGCTCATTGCTCGGCGCTCTCATCATGGGCATCCTGCGCAACGTTTTGAACCTACACAACATGCAAGACTTTGCCCAGCGGGTGGTCATGGGCTTGCTGATCATCGGGGTCGTCCTCTTCGATCAATTGCGACGAAGATACGGCGCTTGAGTCTCGTTTATTCTGGTCATGGAAGTGGGTTTCTGTGGGGGGCTCTTGAGGAGACGCGAGAGGCACCCCCACTTTTCTCCCCATCTAAACGACAATCGAAGAGGTCTGGTTGAGGAAAGGAGCAGGCCATGAAGTACTCCATCAGCAACTGGATCTACGGTGATGAGCCCCTGCGGAAGACCTTCGAGCGCCTGCAAAAGTATGGCTACGACGGCCTGGAACTGGTGGGCGAGCCCCAGCGCTATGACATCCAGGAGGTCAGAGAGCTCTGCCAGGAGTTCGGGCTCTCCGTCCTCTCCGTCCTCGGCTGGGCCATCTGGCCACTGGAAAGGGACCTGGCACATCCAGACCCCCAGATGCGTCAGAAGGCCTTGAACTATGCCGCCGAATGCGTGGATCTGGCGATTGCCGTAGGGGCCCCCCTCGTGGTGGTCATCCCCGCCTCGGCGGGGAGAACAAGCCCCATCGGCCAACCGGATAGTGAGAAGGCTTGGAAAGAGGCGGTGGCGAGGGAATGGGGCTACGCCGTGGAATCGGTGCGGAAAGCGGCCGCCTACGCCGAGCAGAAGAGCCTGCTCCTGGCCATCGAGCCTATCAACCGCTACGAGAGCTTCCTGGTCAACAGCACCGCTCAAGGGCTCCGCTTCATCCGGGAGGTGAACTCCCCGGCGGTCAGGCTTCACCTGGACACCTTTCATATGAACATAGAGGACCGAGACCCGGCCGTGGCCATCCGCGAGGCGGGGAGCCTCCTGGTCAACATGCACGTCTCCGATAGCCAACGCGGGCCAGTAGGCCATGGGCACACCGATTTCGCGGCCATCATGAAGGCTCTGAAGGAGATCGGCTACCAGGGTGCCCTGACCATGGAACCCCTGCCCCCGGAGCCCAATGCCCTCCTGAGTGTTCGCATGGAGGGGTATAAGTCCCTGCGGGACACTTACGCCGAAGAGTGCATCACCCGGCTACGGGCCTACGAGAAAGCGACCAGTTGAGGCCTCAGGAGGTCTGGCCATGAAGTACTCCATCAGCAACTGGATCTACGGTGATGAGCCCCTGCGGAAGACCTTCGAGCGCCTGAAGAGATACGGCTACGATGGGGTAGAGCTCATGGGCGAGCCCCGCCTTTACCGTGTGGCGGAGATCCGCGGGCTCTGTCGAGAGTTTGGCCTCCAGGTTCTCTCTATCGCCGGCATGTACCCCTGGCCCACCGAGGAGAGGGACTTGGCCAACCCCGATCCCGAGGTAAGGGAGAGGGCTGTGAAATATCTGCGGGAGTGTGTAGACTTCGCTCTAGATGTAGGCGCGCCGCTGATCATCGTCGTCCCCTCCGCGGTGGCCAAGACCAGCCCGGTGGGCCGCTTCGAAAGCGAGGAAGAGTGGGTAGCCGCAGCGGAGAGGGAATGGAACTACGCCCTAGAATCGGTAAGCACTGCCGCTGCCTACGCTGAGCAGGAGGGCGTCCTCTTGGCTGTGGAGCCCATCAACCGCTATGAGACCTTTCTGATTAACAACGTGGATCAGGGGCTCCGTTTCGTCTCAGAGGTCGGATCAAGGGCGGTAAAACTCCACCTCGATACCTTCCACATGAATATCGAGGAGAGAGACCCCGCCGAGGCCATACACAAGGCCGGAGAACTCTTGGTCAATGTACATATCGCCGATAGCAACCGGCAGGCGGTGGGCTACGGCCATACCGACTTTGAGGCCATAATGAGGGCCCTAAAGGATATCGATTACCAAGGAGCCTTGGCTTTGGAGCCCTTGCCTCCCGTGCCGGATCCTTACATCGCAGCGAGGCTAATGCGCTATCAGCACCTTAGGGATCTCTATGCGGAAGAGTGTATCGCCCGCCTTCGCCAGTACGAGAAAGAGATCTGAGCGCATTAGCCTGCTCTGGTGTTTATTGGCCAAGATCTAGTCATTTGCCATTTAGCGCAAAGGGGTGAAGACTTAGCAATAAATGGAGGTTGACGGAATGAAGAGATTCCTGGTGCTTATCCTGCTTTCGGTGCTTCTCTTATCGGCCTGTGCACCGAAAGGTACCTTTCAGCAAGTATGGCCAACGCCACGCGCAACTTTCACGCCCGAATCGGGTGTGAGCGGCCCGCCCACGCCAACACGCCTCTTCGAGTGCATTGCCTGGCGCTGGGCGCCAGATTATTTAGGCCAATCCCAATGTGTCGAGGGGGGCGTCCTCCGTGTTGATAAGTCGGAGGAAGCTTTCCTCGTGATTTTCAGTGCAGAACCAGATTCGTTTTATGGCGTTTCGTTCGACCTCGATTTATCCGACTTGGCCGGCAAGTGTGTGCGGATTGTAGGGACAATTGAGACCCATAAAGGCCGACCAGCGATCATCATCAAGAGTCGTGATCAGATATTGCCTTGCTTGGGGAAGAAATAGCAGTCGGGCCCTGATAGATCCTGGGAACTTGAGCAATTAAACCCGTGTTGGAAACCACACCGCGAATTAAGAGGTACTTGCCTTACGCGATAGGTATTATGATGGCCTACACGTTGAGGCTACCTGTCGAGGTTTTAGGGAGATGCTTTCATGAACTCGGCCATGGGCTTTATCAGTGGGTTGGTACGGGTTTTAGCGAATTCCCCAGAATAGTTTTTCTCAATAAATACATGGCGGCCTACTCCCCTTGGCTTGGAAAGAAGGTCTTATTGTACGGGAAAAATCTGTATAGGGCATTATTAGGCTCATACATCGATCCGATCGTGGGGTCGGCTGCTCCCCCCTCGGAAGGATACTGGACGTTCCTACATGACCATCCCCTACAGTATGCGAGCTATTCAGCTGCAGGCCCATTGTTTGGGGTTGTCTGTTCTATAACGATAACGCTCGTAGGCATAAAGATGATGAAGAATGGAAATCCCATCTACAAATCACTTGGCGCGATGTTAGCTATGACAGGTGTTTTCACCTATATCCCAGAAGCGGCTTGGGCAATTCGTATGGGACAAGACTATTGGATCATGGATTTTTGTGCTAACCCAATGGACGATGTCGTTAAAGCGTTTGTAGTTTTGTTTCCACCCGGGCTTGTTCTTGGAAAGACAGGATATGAATCACTAAAGCGGGCATCCAGACCCTCAAAATGGCATGTGGTTCTTCACCTATGCGCTTCAACCATCGGTGGGTTCCTGGGTCTGTCGATCATCCGAGACTGGCCTACAACGTCTCATAGCGGAGTGCGAGCTCTGGACGCCTTTCTGGTTTCTGAGAGGAGCTGAACATTGAACCCTGTGAGGGTGTGCGTCGTCGGCATTGGGCGAGCCGGCATGGTGCACGCCACGAACTTTAAGAACAACGTACCAGGAGCCTCCCTGGCCGCCGTCGTGGACGCCGATCTGGAATTGGCTGAGGAGAGGGCGAAGGATCTGGGTGTTGACCTTTTCTTCTCCGACATCTTTCAGGCCTTGGACAGGGCGGAGATCGATGCTATCTGCATCACCACGCCCACCTTCACCCACGCTGAGATCGCCATCGCTGCAGCCAAGGCGGAGGTCCACATCTTCTGTGAGAAACCCATGGCCCTCACCGTGAAGGAGGCGGAGGAGATGATCCAGGCCGCTCGAAAGGCGGGGGTAATACTGCAGATGGGCTTCATGCGCCGCTTCGACCCTGCTTTTCGCGTTGCCAGGGAACGGATCGAGGGCGGAGAGATCGGAAGCCCTATGCTGGTCCGTTCTCTCACTCGCGGGCCGGGACTGCCGCCACGGTGGGCTTGCGACCTACGCACCAGCAACGGCATGTTAGCCGAGGTGAACAGCCACGATTTCGATACCATCCGCTGGCTGGTGGGAAGCGAGTTCGAGAGGATCTACGCGGAGGCCAACACCCTCAAGTGCTTCGACCTCAAGGAAGAATTCCCTGATTTCTACGACAACGCCATAGTCTCCCTCCGCTTGAAGAACGGAACCCTAGGAATGATAGAAGGCAGCTGTCCTGTGGACTATGGTTACGATGCCCGGGCGGAGGTCTTGGGGAGCGAGGGAGTGATCCTCATCGGCGAACTACAGGACACGGCCGTGGTAAGTTGCACGAAAAGCACTGGCCTTGTGGCCTCCAACTTCCCCGGATGGCGAGAGCGGTTCCGAGAGGCGTATATAGCCGAGGCTCGCCACTTTGTGGAATGCATCATAGAGGGAAAAGAGCCAAAGGTGACCGGCGAGGATGGCAAGCGGGCTTTAGAAGGGGTGCTGGCTGCCAATAAGTCGATCCAAAGTGGGGTTCCCGTTTCCTTGGGAGGCAGTTGATGTTAGCGGCGGTCTATCATAGTCCCGGGGATATACGGGTCGAGGAGGTGGAGAGGCCCTCCATAGGAGAGGAGGAGGCTCTCTTGCGGGTGAGGGCAGCGAGCATCTGTGGTACCGACCTCAGGATCTACTCCTCTGGTCATTTCAAGATACCCCCAGGCACCTCCCGCATCCTAGGACACGAATTCGCCGGAGAGGTGGCAGAGGTGGGGTCGATGGTGAAATCCCTCACCTCAGGGATGAGGATCGCCATTGCCCCCAACATAGGCTGCGGGGTCTGTGAACAATGCATTCAAGGGCATAACCACCTCTGCTCTACATATGAAGCCTTCGGCATCAGCCTGGATGGGGCCTTCAGCGAATATATGCTCATCCCCAAAGAGGCGATTCAGCAGGGAAATATCGTGCCCCTTCCCGAAGGCGTCTCCTTCGAGGAGGCGGCTCTCAATGAGCCTTTCTCCTGTTGCTACAACGGCTCGCGCACCTGCCGAATCGAGCCTGGCGATTCGGTACTCATCGTGGGAGCAGGTCCCATCGGCATCATGCATCTATTCCTGGCCTCCTTGAGTGGAGCATCAAAGGTTCTCGTCAGTGAGATGATCGAAGAGCGCCTCACTGAAGCCTTAGAGTTCGGAGCCGATTTGGCTATCAACCCGGCAAAAGAGGACCTTCCTGCTGCCATTGGAGAAGCCACCGATGGTCGGGGGGTCGATGTCATCATCGTGGCTGCTCCCTCGCCTGCGGCCCAGGAGCAGGCCTTGGAGTTGGCGGCACCCCAAGGTCGGATCAACTTCTTCGGTGGTCTCCCCCAAGGACGCGAATTCATAAACTTCAACTCCAATAGAGTCCATTATAAGCAACTGGTGGTCACGGGGACCACCGGTTCCAGCAACTATCAGTACAGAAAAAGCATGGGGATCATAGCCTCGGGAAGGGTCGATCTCTCCCCTCTCATCAGTGCGCGCTTCCCCCTCTCTAAAGTGGAAGAGGCCTTCACCTTGGCTGCCTCTAAGAAGGCGATGAAGGTGTTGATAACCCCGTAAGGCGTGTAAAGGAGCATTAAAAGATGGTCGAAGAACCTCGTATGCTAATCGATGGGGAATGGGTAGATGCCCAGGGGGGCGAGACCTTCGAGGTGATCAACCCCGCCACCTCCGAGGTGATCGCCCATGTTCCCAAGGGGGGGGCCAAGGATGCCCAGAAGGCCTTGGAGGCTGCAGATCGAGCCTTCAAGGAGTGGGGCATCTTGCCGCCCATCAAGAGGGGCACCATACTGCGTCAGGCCGCTCAGTTGGCCCGGGAGCGGCGAGAAGAGTTAGGGCGGGTCTTAACGATGGAACAAGGCAAGCCCTTAAAGGAGGCGATAGGCGAGATCAACGCCTCGGCAGAAGCCTTGGACTATTTTGCCGAGGAGGCACGGAGAATGACCGGGGAGACGATCCCTACCGACTCCACCCGGCGAAGAAGCATCGTCATCAAGCAACCGATAGGGGTGGTGGTGGCCATTGGGCCTTGGAACTATCCCGTGCTTCTCCTCTCTTGGAAGTTAGGACCTGCCCTCATCGCTGGTTGCACCGTAGTGGCCAAGCCCCCCAGTGAGGCGCCGTTGGCCGTCACTCGGTTCATAGCGCTTCTTCAGGAAGCGGGAGCCCCGCCAGGAGTGGTGAACATCGTTACCGGGCCCGGCAGCGAGGTGGGAAGGGCGCTAATAGAGAACCCCTTATGTCGAAAGGTAGCCCTCACCGGTCAAACGGAGACCGGCAAGGAGATTATGCGCCTCGCCGCCAAAGATCTCAAGCATCTCTCCCTAGAACTGGGTGGCCATTGCCCCCTCATCGTCTGCGAGGATGCTGACCTCGATGCTGCGGTGAAGGGTGGCGTCTATCGCTCCTTCCGCAACATGGGGCAGATATGCAACGCCATCAACCGAATCTATGTCCACGAGTCGATCTTCCAACCCTTTGTGGACAAGTTTGTGAAGAGTACGGTGACCCTCGAGATCGGCAATGGCCTGGAGAACCCCGATGTGGACCTGGGGCCCATGACGACCGAGGCAGGGCGTCAGAAGGTGAGGGAGCATATCCAGGATGCCGTGAGCAAGGGGGCAAAGATACTCTGCGGTGGCCGGGAGCCACCTGGGGAGGAATATGCCAAAGGCTTCTTCTTCGAGCCCACCGTCTTGGTAGATGTGAACCACGATATGAAGGTGATGAGGGAGGAAACCTTCGGTCCTGTAGCCCCCATCATGGCTGTGGCGAGCCTCGAGGAGGCGATAGAGTACGCCAATGACAGTCCGTATGGGCTAGTAGCCTATGTCTATACCAGAGACCTGGCTAAGGCCATCACGGCGGCGGAGCGCCTCGAATATGGCACTGTGGGGATCAACAATGTATCCGGCGGCGAAGTGGCTTTCCCTTACGGGGGCTGGAAGCAGAGCGGCATCGGGGTCGAGAACTCCAGTCACGCTGTAGAAGAGTATCTACAGATGAAGCACATCCGCATCGATATCGGCAAGGGATAAGCGACTATCTCAGGCGCTCCTTTGTCTGGAGGTGGTTTTGTGGTAGGTCTAATGGCTCCCTTCACCATAGAACTGGATTTCAAGCGCGGGGTGTTGCATCCTTGTAATAATATCATACAGCGGCATCTCAGCGATATGCGGGGGACGTACCTAGATGAGGCGGCCACGGAGGAGGCCATCGAGGGAGGAGACCCCCTATTATACGAGGTATATCAGTACGACGTGCCCTTTGAAAATGGGCAACTCTTGGTGGTTACAAGCATCATCCAGCCTGGCAAGGTAGGCGACGAATACTACATGACCAAAGGGCACTTCCATGAGAAGGAAGAGACGGCAGAGGTCTACGTGGGGTTGCGGGGGCGAGGCTATCTGCTCCTGGAGACTAGGGGTGGAGAATTCAAAGCCCTCCCCGTAGAGCCGGGCACCGTAACCTACATCCCTCCCTACTGGGCGCACCGCATGGTGAACACCGGGCAGGAGGAGTTCATCTTCTTCGGCGTTTACCCTGCCGATGCAGGCCACAACTACGGCGAGATAGAGGTGCGTGGCTTCTCCAAGGTAGTGGTGGAGAGAGACGGACAGCCGACGCTGGTCCCCAACCCCAAGCGCGAAGAGAGGTGATGAGATGGCGAAGACCTACCTCATCGGCGTGGATCTAGGAACTATGGGCACCAAGGCCGCTATCTTCGACACCGAGGGCCACTTGGTGGCCCTTGCTTTTGAGGAGTCGAAACTCCTCTACCCCAAGCCGGGGTGGGTGGAGCAGGAGCCGGAGGATTTCTACCTCTCCTCGCTCCGTACCATCAAGGAGTGTCTGGAGAAGAGCGGAGTAGAGCCCAGGGAGGTAGCAGCCCTGGCCTTCGATGGACAGATGGCCGGGATAGGCACCATCGATGCCCAGTGGCAGACACCTACGGTATACGATTCCTGGCTCGATACCAGGTGCAAGCCCTACATAGATCGCATGAGAGAGCATCAAGATCTCGTCATAGAGAATACCGGCGGCCCGCCCACCTATTCCCATGGGCCGAAGATCTTGTGGTGGAAGCATGAAGAGCCGGAAGTCTTCTCCAGGATCCACAAGTTCGTGGTGCCCGGCTGCTACGTAGCCGGGCGGATGGCCGGCCTCGAAGGGGATGATGCCTTCATCGACTACACCTATATTCACTTCTCCTGCCTCAGCGACACGAAAGAGGCCAGGTGGAGCGAGGAGTTATGCCACCTCTTCGACATCCCTATGGGGAAGTTGCCTCGCATAGTCAAGCCTTGGGAGATCATCGGGCAGGTGACCGCCGAGGCGGCGGAGGGTTGTGGGCTCCTGGCGGGCACTCCCATCGCCGCTGGGTGTGGGGACCAAGCCGCGGGCATGCTTGGGGCCGCCATGGTGGAGGCAGGAATGGTCTTCGACGTGGCTGGGACCGCCTCCGTTTTTTCCATCTGCGTAGACCAATACACCCCTGACTTGGAACACAAGACCCTCTTTGCCGCCCGATTGGTACCCGAGGATCTGTGGTATGCCTTGGCCTATATCAATGGTGGCGGCCTAAACTTGCGTTGGTTCCGGGACCAGTTGGCTAAGGAGGAGAAGGCCCAAGCGGAGCGGGAGGGGGAGAACGCCTACGCCATGTTGGATGCGGCTGCGGCCTCCGTACCCCCCGGTTCGGATTCCCTGCTCTTTCTTCCCCATCTGGGGGGGCGCGTGACCCCCAGCGACCCGGACCTGCGAGGGCTATGGCTGGGCTTCACCTGGAGCCACAGAAAGGAGCACCTCTATCGATCCCTTCTAGAGGGTGTAGCCTACGAGTACGCCTATTATCTCGATATCGAGAAGAGCCTCCTACCTGGTTTGGAGTTCAAGGAGGCCCGGGTCATCGGCGGAGGCTCCAAGAGCGACTTTTGGAATCAGATCAAGGCCGATGTCTTGGGCATCCCCTATGTGCGGCTGAACCGTCAGGAGTACGCCGTCCTAGGCTCAGCGATAGTGGCTGGCTACGCGGTGGGCGTCTTCGACGACCTGAAGGCCACAGCCAAAGGGTTCGTGGAGCCCATCAGCCGCATGGAACCTCGACCTGAGCATCACGCTTACTATCGGCCAGTGGTGGGGCTCTACATCTCCCTCTTCGACACCCTGCGAGCAACGTACCAAGATCTAGCTCGCCTCCCCGCGCCTCCCGAGAGTTAACCATGAAGGCCGTGGTGGTTCATGGGCCTGGCGATATCCGCTATGAAGATGTACCCCTACCCTCTCCAGGCCCTGGTGAAACCTTGATAGAGATGAGGGCCGCAGGGGTCTGCTCCTCCGATCTGCCCCGAGCCTTAGGAGATGCGGCCTATTTCTACCCTATAGTCCTAGGCCATGAGGTGGCGGGCGAAGTAGCGGAACTGGGGAAAGAGGTCAAGGGGGTACGGGTCGGTGACCGCTGCGCCGTCGCCCCTTTGCTCCCCTGCTGGCGCTGCGAATGGTGCCAAAGGGGAAGATATTCCCTCTGCGACGATTACAGTTATCTCGGCTCTCGGGCCCACGGCGCCTATGCCGAATACATTACCGCACCCGTGGAGAACCTAGTGCCCCTGCCCCCCCAGGTGGATTATGAGGCTGGAGCCATGTTGGAACCCACGGCGGTTATCCTTCACGGCTTGGGGAGAGCAGGGGTCATGCCCGGCGACGATGTAGCCGTGGTAGGAGCAGGGCCCCTGGGGCTCCTAGCCATCCAACTAGCCAGGATAATGGGAGCAGGACGGGTTTTCGCCGCCGACCTAGTAGTGGCGAAACTTGAGGTAGCCGAGAGCCTGGGGGCTCAAGCCTGTCTGGGGGAAGGAGTAGCCGCAGCGATATATAAGGCCACCCTGGGGCGTGGCGTGGACTTGGTAGTGGAAACCGCCGGGACAGCGAAAGCCCAGGAGTCATGCTTAGATCTGGCACGCAAGGGAGGGAGAGTACTTTACCTGGGCATACCTGAAAGAGAGGTGAACTTATCCCGGTCTGCGATGCAGCGACTCGTTAGGGAAGAGCTGACCATCTATGGGGCCTGGAACTCCTATTCGGCCCCCTTCCCTGGATACGAGTGGCACGCCTCTCTCACCTACATGGCTAGGGGGCTGTTGCAGACCAAACCGTTGATCACCCATAGGTTCACGCTGCAGCAAGCAAGAGAGGCCTTCGTCATGATGAAAGAGGAAGAGGAGTTCTTCAACAAGGTGATGTTCATAGAAGGGGGAGAAGATGCGATTCACGGATAAAGTGGCCATCGTCACCGGCTCCAGTCGAGGGATGGGGAAAGCCACAGCCCTCGCCTTGGCCAGGGAAGGAGCCAAGGTGGTGATAGTGGATATCGATCCCTCTAAGGGCGAGGATGTCGTGCGAGGGATCGAGAAGCCGGGAGGCGAAGCCATATTTCTAAGGGCCGATGTCAGCAAGAGGGCCGATGTGGAGAGGATGGTGCAAGCCACATTGGATCGGTTCGGCAAAATCGACATCCTGGTCAACAACGCCGGAATCCATGATGGTGCGTCCTTCACTGAAGAGAAGGAGGAGATGTGGCAAAGGCTCTTCCGTGTCAACGTAATGGGCACCGTCCTCCCTTCCCAAGGGGTAGTCCCGGAGATGATGAAGAGGAAGAAAGGCAAGATCGTCCATATCTCCTCTAAGGCGGCCGTCGTCGGTGAGCCCTACCATGCTGCTTATAGCGCCTCCAAGGGGGCCGTCCTAGCCTTGACCCGCGCCATGGCCATCGAATTGGCCCCGTATAACATCACGGTGAATGCCCTCTGTCCGGGCCCCACCTACACCGATATGCTCCTCAAAGCGACAGATGCAGCTCAGAGGGAAGACCTCACCGCCAGCGTCCCCTTAGGACGACTGGGGCAACCAGAAGATATCGCCGGAGCGGTCCTCTATCTCGCTTCCGAGGAGTCAGATTGGTGCACCGGCCAGGCGATCTCCGTCGATGGCGGGATGTCGATCCTAAAATAGGAGGTATAGTATGAAGATCTTAGTTACCGCTCGCTCCTTCATCAAGACCCCTGGGAGACATAAAGAACTTTTGGAGCAATCTGGCTACCAGGTAGTAGAGAACCCCCTGGATCGCCCTTTGAAAGAGGCAGAGATGGTGGAGTTAATAAGAGATATGGATGGGGCCATCCTGGGGTTGGATGAGGTGACGGCCAAAGTGATCGAGGCTGGGCAGCAACTCAAGGTCCTCTCTCGGTATGGCGTGGGGGTGGATAAGATCGATCTGAGAGCCGCCACAGCGGCAGGGGTAGTGGTAACCAACGCACCGGGGACGAACCACATCGCTGTGGCCGAGTTGACCCTGGGTCTCATGCTATCTTTGGCTAGGCGTATCCCCCAGCATGATAGGATCGTCAAGGACGGCTCTTGGGAAAGGGTGAGGGGGACCGAACTGGCGGGGAAAACGCTGGGTATAGTGGGATTAGGTTGGATAAGCAGGGAGGTGATCCGGCGGGCTTCTGCTTTCGGCATGAAGATCGTGGTGCAAACCGGATACCCAGACGAAGAACTAGCCGATGACTACGGTGTGGAGTATTTGCCCTTGGAGGACTTGCTAAAAGAGGCTGATTTCATCTCCCTCCACTGCGCCTTCTCCCCGGAGCGGGCCGACCTCATCGGAGAGAGGGAACTAAGAGCCATGAAACCCACCAGTTACCTGATAAACACCGCTCGCGGGGAGTTGGTGGATGAAGAGGCTCTGCTGCGCGCCTTGCAGGAGGGTTGGATCGCCGGGGCAGCGATGGATGCCTTCAAGGAAGAACCAGCCACCGCTAGCCCCCTGGTAGGATTAGATAACTTCATCGCCACTCCCCATATCGGTGCCGCTACCCATGAGTCGATCCTGCGCATGGGGACCCTGGCTGTGGAGAACGCCTTGCAGGTCTTGCGGGGCGAGCGCCCCCCTTATGTAGTGAACCCCGAGGTCTATAAGAAGTCCAGATAGCAAGAAGATATCAAATGGTGAAAGAGGCATAACTATTTCGAACTTGAAGGGCTTGCTGACGACTTAGCCAAGGGGAGCGCCAGAGCGGTTGGGGGGTGCAATCGGCTCCAGAGGAGGTTGGCTTTCCCGGTACGCGGCACTTTGGAAGGTTTGTACCATCTCTAATCTGGCACCGGATTTACCCGTTGAGATGGGGATATTTCGCTTCGGAAAAGTTGGAAGTCGTCAGGATCATAACGAAGGGAGGCAACAATGAAAGA
>DMLA01000166.1 GCA_003453555.1 Chloroflexota bacterium
GCTCAACGCCAGGCTGTGGAGGCTCCTGAGGGGCCTATCTTAGTGGTGGCTGGGCCGGGCAGCGGCAAGACCCGGGTGCTTGCCCATCGGGTGGCTTACCTGGTCAAGGAGCGAGGCGTAAAACCTTACCACCTCTTGGCCGTTACCTTTACCAATAAGGCGGCCCGAGAGATGAAGGAGCGTCTCTTCCAACTCCTGGGCCATGGGCTTCGGGAGATAACGATAGGCACTTTTCACGCCACCTGTGTCCGCATCCTTCGCCGGGAGAGCGAACGGGCAGGGATAGAGAGGAGTTTTGTCATCTATGACGAGAACGACCAGGCTAATCTAGTGGCCGAGGCGATAGATGAATTAGGGCTCGATAAGAAGACCTATCGCCCCAGAGCATTCCTGGCCGCCATCTCCCACGCCAAGTGCGAACTGATCCCCCCTTCCGCTTTCCCCTCCCCCACCTACTGGCATGAGATAGCAGGGAGAGTCTACCACCGTTATCAGGAACTCTTGGCCACAAACAAGGCCCTAGATTTCGATGACCTTCTCACCAAGACCGTGGATCTTTTTCGAAATGAGGAAGATGTTCTGGATAAGTACCGACGACGCTACCAGCATGTCCTGGTGGACGAATTCCAAGATACGAATATGGCTCAATATGAACTGGTGAAACTATTGACCTTAGAGCACCGGAACCTCTTTGTAGTAGGGGATGAGGACCAGAGCATCTACACCTGGCGGGGGGCCGATTTCCGCAACGTCCGCCGTTTTCGGAAGGACTTCCCAGAGGCAACGGTCATCCTCCTGGAGCAGAACTACCGCTCCACCCAGAACATCTTGGACGCAGCCCACGCGGTCATCTCCAAAAATGAAGCACGGGTGGAGAAGAGACTCTGGACAGAGAAAGAGTGTGGCCTCCCCCTCACCATCATCGAGGCCTACGACGAGGAAGAGGAGGCCCAATACGTCCTGGGCGAGATACAACGCCTGGAAGCACGGGGGGTATGCGAACTCGGCGGCTGCGCGGTTATGTATCGCACCAATGCCCAATCTCGGGCCCTAGAGGACGCCTTCGTGCGGGCCGGCGTGCCCTACCGCCTGGTAGGAGCCACCAGGTTCTACGAGCGGCGGGAGGTGAAGGATATCATCGCCTACTTGCGCCTCGTCCATAACCCTTATGACGCTCTTAGCCTGTTGCGGATCATCAATGTGCCCCGCAGGGCTATAGGGAAAAAGACGCTGGAGCAACTTATGGGGTGGGCTAACCGATTAGGGGTCCCTATATACACCATCCTAGGTCGACTATCCGTTCAGGAACCAGAGGAGACACCCTTTCACCCTCGTAGTAAGCGCATCCTCTCAGAGTTTGCCAATCTCTTGGAGGAACTGATCGATGCCGGCCAAAGTTTGGATCTCCTTGAACTTTTCGATCTTGTTTTGGAGAGGACAGAATACGCCGAGTATATAAGGGACGGCACAGAGCAAGGCGAGGAGCGATGGAATAATGTGATGGAGTTGCGGAGCGTAGCCAGCGAGTACGCCGATCTCGCTCCCCAGGTGGGGTTGATGACCTTCTTAGAAGAGGTGGCTCTGGTCTCCGATGTAGATAATTATGATGAGCGGGCTAACGCTCCCACTTTCCTCACCCTCCACATGGCCAAAGGGCTGGAGTTCCCGGTGGTCTTCATCGTGGGCTTGGAGGAGGGGATCCTCCCTCACAGCCGCTCCTTCGATGATCGGGAAGCGATGGAGGAAGAACGTCGCCTCTGTTACGTGGGGATCACCCGGGCCAAGGAACGGCTTTACCTGATCCACACCTTCCGCCGCACCTTGCGAGGCCTCTCTCAAGTGAATACCCCTTCCCGCTTCCTCCTCGACATCCCCCCTCAATTGGTGAGGGGAAGCACCGGATATGAAGGCGCGACTTGGCTCCCCAGGGGCCCCGCGGCTGTGGAAGTGCGCCAGTTCAATCCTGGCGACAAGGTCCGCCACCCTCAATTCGGAGAGGGGGTGGTCGTCTCCAGTAAGTTGGTAGGGGACGATGAGGAAGTGGTGGTGGCCTTTGTAGGGATGAAGCCCAAAAGGCTTCTGGGCAGCTTCGCCCAAATGGAGAAACTACTCCCCACTAGGGGCTAGAGACAAGGCGAGAGCCTGAGCCAGATCGCGGAGCCTCTGGCTGCTGGCGAGATCCTCTCCCTCCCTCTCCAAGAGAGTTAAGATAATATCCCCTATCTCCTCATCGTCGAAATCTTGCAGCCGCTCCCTGGCCAGTTGCACGTCCCCATTAAGGCCAAAGGAGTCGGCCACCAACGAGATATAGGCCTCCTGGTGACTCCGCCGGAGGTCAGGAGGGTCGGTGTCGTAGTACTCCACCGGCCATAGAACCCACCCTATAATTAGCCAACCCAAAAGCAGCCCTAGGCCGAATATGGCAGCCCCCTTGACCCAGGAGACCCGGCCTAAGGAGAGAAGATAGGCGAGCGGCCTCCCTTCTTGGAGGTAGTGGGGCAGCCAGTTGGGGCCCAGCATCGCCCATTGCAGGAAGACGAAAGCGCCCAGAGCCACCAGGATGTCGCCAGGGCTGAAGACGTGGGCCGAAGGCAGGGGATACCCCAAGACGATGGTATCCCCCAGAAACCAAAGTCTGGTCCCCTCATCCATAAGAGCCACATTAGTATGGCGGCCCGTAGCCTGAAGAGCGGCTACCACGTCGAAGAGCCCCGCCCGGCGCGCAGCCTCGATGGAGATGGGCATAAGGCCGCCGTTGGCCGCTATCACCAGGAGGTTAAGAAAGAGTCCTAAACCGAGGAGCCTGATCCCCGGAAGATCCCGATTAAGAGCCACAGCCAGGAGAAGGAGAACCAAGGAGGCTAGGTAGAGGTAGCCCATCCAAGGCTCCCAACGAGCCCCAAGAGGGGAGAATACGAACAACTGCAAAGCGAGTCCTAGGAGGATAAGATAGGCATGGCGGATATGGAGTTGACTGAGCCGTAGGATACTCCCCCCTCTGAGGAGGGCGACTATCAGAGAAACGATGACGAAAAAAATCATCTTTCGCCCGCTTCGGAGGAAGCCTCTTCCAACCGAGGCTGGGCCCTATGGGGCATATATCTTCTTTCTTCTTCCTTCCTCGCCAGAGCGGTGAGGAAAGCCTCTACCACTTGAGGGTCGAACTGGGTCCCGCTGGCTGCCTTCAAGCGGGCTATGGCTGTCTCCTTCGACATAGCACTCCTGTAAGGGCGATCCGAAGTCATCGCGTCGTAGGCATCGGCTACGGCCAGGATCCTGGCCCCCAGAGGTATCTCTTCATTTTCCTTGCCGTTGGGGTAGCCCCTACCGTCAAAATGCTCATGATGATGACGCACGATGTCGCGACCGGCGCCGAAAGCGGGGAAATACCCCACCAGAGACTCCCCGATAGAGGGATGCCGCTGGAATTCCTCCCGCTCCTCGCTGGAAAGGGGACCCGGTTTGTATAGCATCGCGTTGTCCATCCCTATCTTTCCCAGGTCGTGTAACCGGGCGGAGGTGACGATCAGTTCGACCTCATCATAGGGTAGCCTCATCTGGCGGGCGGTCATCTCCGCATACTCAGCCACCCTTTGGGAGTGTTGGTAGGTGCTAGAATCCCTGGCATCGATAGTGTCCGCTAGGGCTATGAGCGCCTGTCTGGTCTGCTCCAGTGATTCGCGGACCAAAGCCATCGAACGGCGCACGGTGAGGAGGGGGAGTAAGGCCAAAGCGATGCTCCAAGGGGCCACTGTCCAGAGCAAGGCAAAAATAGCACCCAAGGGGATCATGGTGACGTTGTGCCATGCCGCATCTCGCAAAGTGATCCGCCAAACCGTTAACACGGGGAAGCCTTGATCCAAAGCTATAACCACCGAGAGCAATAGATCGCTCAGGGTATAATATATGAAGCCGGCCAGAATCAAAGCCAACAAGTCGCGAAGGGAGTTCAGATGGGCCGGGCTGGTATCGGCGACGAGGTAATAGACAACACTCACTGTGCCCAAGAGAATGACAGCCATGGAGACGTTGAAAGGCACCCTATTCCAAGGGCGCTTGAGGATGACTAGCCTGTAACAGATTTCACCTGCCAAAGTCCCCAGAAAGGCGATCCAGATGGCGACCTGAGGCCCGAAGAGGATAGCCGAGGCGATGAAAACCGCCGCTGAAACTGAGATCTCCCCCATTTCCCCGGGCATCACGATGGGGAAGAGGTCCGCCAAGGCTACCATAAGCGCAAATATGGCTATCGTTCCCCAGCCGATGAGGGTGGCTGGCAGACCGGAGATGGACCAGACAACCAGGGCGCCAGCGATCAAGACCAAAGTTAGAATATAGGCATCCCTAGGCAAAGACCGCAATTTGTAACCCCCGATATCTGATGGCAAGGCAAGGAGCCTCACCAGAGGCTCCTCTCCCTCACTCCTGATCTGGTCTTGCGGCTCCTTGAGGGCCAACGATGGGCCGCTATCTTAATATTTAGCCGGTGGAGGGTGCCCGCAGTGAACCTCTAATGCCACTTGCCTTGGGCGCCACTGGCGAGTACGAGAGCGGCGATAGTGACTAGCACATACAACGCTCTCAGGTAGACGGTGCGCCATTTCATGCCGGGGAATCTCCTTTCGCTCGTTTTGGGTCCCTAAAGAGCCCGAGTTAGATTCCCCTTCTCTCCGCTTCAGGCTTTCGCCTACACCTCCTTAAACGAGACTGGCCCACCCAGACACGCCTCTCACCGGCTTAATGCATTCTACCATATCCTGACAAGGATGTCAATGCCCTGTTAGATAGAAAAAGTCACAGATAGCGCTGGGAAAGGTTAGGAGAGTTTCATCACCGGTAGGCGGCGGTTCACGGCGTCTAAGGCCGCCCTTGCGCTGGCCTCTGCCTCTCCCTCGCCTCCGACGAAACTAACTCCCAAAAGGGTCTCTTCGCCAGCGGGGAAGAGGGAGGAAACCTGCACCACTATGATCTTTCTCTCTCCCAAATCGAACCGCTCCACTCCTTGTAGGGCCAGTTCCGCCTTGGCTCCCACTACCTGCTGGAGAGCGTTGAGAGTGGCCCGGGCCACCAGTTCCGCTTCCCCCACCCCCTTATCCTCGGCCAAACCCACGTGCAACCCTTCTGGGCTCCTGATTTGAACCTCCGCCTCTGCGCCGACCGGCCCGGCTTGGTAATGCACGGAGATAAGTTTGAGGCGGGAGAGGCTCAGCGGCAAAATCTGTTCCTCCCCCAACTGGACGAGACTTATCTTCCGATAATCGACTCGAAACCCGAACTTGACGAAAAGAAGCGACTCGATGTCCCTGACGATCTGCTTCGGAGCCCGCTCCGTAGAGGCCATGACATGGATCTCGGAGAGATCGCCCTTATCACCGGGGACCACCCGATTAGCGACCACGCCTTGAACCCGATTGATGGCCCCCTCCAACTCCCGGGGGTCGAGTACGCGGCTGTGTTGGGGCATGAACGACCTCTCTTCCGATCCTTTCGCCTATTATAACCCAGAAGTCAACCCCAAGCAACGCCTTCGTTTCATCGCCTCTAGATGGGCAGGCCCCTCCATCGCTCCCTCACATCTCCTGGCGATAGAGGATGTAGCGTTTCTGTACCCTAAAGCCGACCCCTTCATCTCTCTGCAGAAGATTGCGCTCGTTACAACAGAGGGGGTGATAGTTGTCAAGGTTGAAGTGCAGGTTGCTCCTCCTCTCTGACTATGGTATTATGATGTCCGTGCGTAGGTGAGAACGCTCGGAGGGTAGATCAATGAAGATGGAAGAGGT
>DMLA01000104.1:0-1759 GCA_003453555.1 Chloroflexota bacterium
GCGGAGGAGACTACGACGAGATTTGCGCCCGCTATATTCTTTGCCGCGTGACCCTCATACACCGTGCCCCCTAAGCCGACCAGGGCCTCCGTGAGAGGAGAAACTCTCAAGTCGGAGCCAGAGACCCTGTAGCCCTCTTCTAAGAGCACCCGGGCGATGCCACTCATCCCTATGCCCCCGATGCCTACGAGATGAACGTGGCGCACACCTTCTAAGCCTTTACTAGTCTGTTCTCTATATTCTTCTCTGCCCATATCCCTCTACCTGAAGACCCGAACCAATATCAGGAAGACGACGAAGAGAAGGAGATAGGGCTCTAAGATCGGTAGGGGCAGAAAAGGCAGGAGAGCCTGCGCTAGGTTAGTGAGGGGTGGTGAAAAGAGCCCCAGAAACCTTATCGGATAATCGAAGCGGTCTAGATAGTACCAGATAGTGCCCGAGATCAGATAGCCGTTGACCGCCCCGTTAATGGCGTTCATCGCTACTCCCAGGGGGCCTGGAGGGGGGTCTCCTCGGAAGGCTAGGGTCTCTCCATGGTAGGAGATGAAGACCATAGCGATGAAGAGGCCCAGATAGAAGGCTGCTTGAATCAGGTTGGAATAGGGGCCGGCTAGAAAGGAGCCACCCAGGAGACCCCCCAATTGTGCGTCGAGGCCCAAAAGTATCTTCCCCCCCCATTCGGTGAGGACCAAGAGGGCCACCAGGATGCTGGTGGTAACCCCCAACTCTTTGGGATACCCCCGAACTATACCTACGAAGGCGAAGACGATTATCAGTGCGAACCAAAGTAGTTCTAACGCTCCCATAGACCTTTCACTCTTTGAATAGATTCCCTAGGTCCGGCCGGTGCGGACGGATAGCACGCACGGCCAAGATGATGAGTATGAATACCCCTCCGATTATTATGGGATGGAGGTCGAACTTTCCTGGAGCCATAGTCCCGGGCTTCATCGCTTCCACCGCTCTCTCGCCCACGGTGATGGGCGTGAGGAGGGAAGGGAGCAAAGCGCTGGGCAGAAGCGTTAGAGCGATGAGGAAGCCGTTGGCCAACCCCCATAGAGTACCGATGAGGGCTCCTCTTATGCTCTCTGGACGGGAGCCAAGCCTCCAGAGGAGGAAGTAGGTGAGCAGGATGATGACCAGGAGGAGGAAAGTGGAATAGCCTTCCTTCGCCCCGGCTGAGATGATCGAGCCGCCGGCCATCTTCTCCAATTTGGTCTCCACTTCGGCCGCCAAAGGGGAACCTCCAGGAGCGAGGGCTAGCCAACCGCCGGCGATGACCGCGGTGAGAAGGAGTTGGCTTCTCGCTCCTCGTCTGAGGCCCACTAGGGCGGAGAGAACTAAAATGGTGGCTAAAGGTAGGTAGTTAGTCATTGATCAACGCCCTTAGTTCATTCACCATCCTCTGAGCAGCCTGGGGCTGGGCCAAACCGCGGGCCGCTCGAGCCATCTGAGCCAGTACCTCCTGGTCGGCGAAAAGTCTCTCCACGACCGGTAGGAGGCAAGTCTTTAAGTCGCCGTCCTTGATCTTTACCGCCGCGCCGCTTTCCACCATATAGTTGGCGTTTCTCTCCTGATGTCCAGCGGCGTAAGGGTAGGGCACCAAGATGCTGGGCAGCCCGGCAGCGGGGAATTCGCCCAGGGTAGAGGCACCCGCCCGGGAGACCGCTAGGTCAGCGGCCGCCAGTGCCCAGGGCATCTCCTCGTGAAGATAGGCGTGGATTCGGTACCGTTGCTGCAACTCTTCGGGAAGCCGCTC
>DMLA01000104.1:2126-5637 GCA_003453555.1 Chloroflexota bacterium
CGGCAGATTTTGAGCAGTTCTGGGAGGGTTTGGCTCACGACGAGGTTGATGTTGTGGGCTCCTCGGCTCCCTCCCAGGACGAGAAGCAGTTTCTCCTCCGGGCTGATCCCTAACTCTTCTCTAGCCCTGGCCTTATCTAGGGTCACTATCTCTTGGCGCACCGGGTATCCGGTAACCACACTCTTCTGGGGGGCGAAATACCCCTGTGATTCAGCGAAGGAGAGGGCCACCCGACTGGCGATGGGGGCCAGGGCTCGGACAGCCAGTCCGGGCACGATATCTGGCAGGAAAAGGAGGCTGGGCACGCCCCGCAACCGGCCGGCAACCACCGCGGGGAAGCAGACATAGCCACCTGTGGCCAAGATCGCCTGGGGCTTAAAGTTGTCCACTATTCTCCTCGCTTGGATTATGCCTAGAACAACTCGCCCAAGTTGTCCCGGCACCCGCCAGGGGGGAGAGCCTAAGAGACTAGCGGTGGTGATGCCCTGGAAGGGGAACCCCTCCCGCGGGACCAGTTGGGTTTCTACACCTGAGGCGTCGCCCACAAACAAGAAAGATGACGCTTCTTGAGTCCTGAGTTCCCTAGCCACGACCACGGCGGGATAGATGTGGCCGCCGGTGCCGCCACCCGAAATCAAAAGTCGCACCTTCTTCTCCCTCTCCTCCCTGGGAGATATTGAGGAGTATCCCCACTCCAATCAGGGAGATGACCAAGGATGAACCCCCGAAACTGATGAAGGGCAGGGGGAGCCCGGTGAAAGGTAGAGTAGCCGTCACCACGGCGATATTGACCAGGGCCTGGATGGTCAGCCAACAGGTTATGCCCGAGGCTAAGAGCATCCCATAGATGTCGGGCGCCTGGAAAGCGATCCTGAAACCCCGATAGGCTAGGATGGCCAAGAGCACCATCACCACTAGACAGCCGAAGAGCCCCAGTTCCTCCCCTAGGATGGCGAAGATGGTATCGGTATGGGAGGCGGGGAGGAAGCCCAGTTTCTGCCGGCTGGCTCCCAGCCCCACGCCGGTTATCCCCCCTGAGCCCAAGGCGATGAGGGTCTGAGAGACGTGGTAATTGGCCAGACTGAAAGGGTCGTTTAGAGGATCTGCCAGGTAGGTGGATATCCTGCTGGCGGCGTAAGAGGTGTGGCTGATCAAGAGGTAGAGGGTACCGCCTCCTACCAGAAAGCCGATCCCCAACTGTAGAAGATCTGCGCCGGCGATGAAGAACATAGCCACCGTGGTTCCCACGATGAGGATGGCGGTGCCGAAATCGGGCTCCAAGATGATGAATCCGGTGACTAGGCCGATGAGGAAAGCGAAGGGGACCAGCCCATAAGAGACCTGCTGGATCTTCTCCCCCTTGGAGGAGAGCCAATGGGCGATGTAGAGAACCATAGCCAGCTTGGTGAATTCGCTGGGTTGCAGCGAGCGGCTCAGAAGCCACCGCCGGGAGCCGTGCACTTCCTCTCCAATGAAGAGGACGAGGGTTAGGAGAAATAGAGTCAGACCTAGGGCTGGCACCGAGAGATGTCGCCAGCGATGGTAATCGATGCGGGAGACGATGAGCATAGCCAAACCCCCCAGGCCTGCCCAGGTGGCTTGGCGGACCAAAAAATAGGTGGGGTTATCGTATAGTTCATACCCCAGAGCGAAGGTAGAACTGTAGACCATCATCAAGCCTATGAGAAGGAGCCCGGCCAGGACCAAAAGGATCACATAGTCGGGGCCTCGGGTGGCGATATCTCTCCAACGGTTCGTCTTAGCCATCTTTTAATTTGCGTACCAGATCTTTGAAGTGTTCGCCTCTCTCCGCGAAGTCGCGATACATATCGTGACTGCTGCCAGCCGGGGAGAAGAGGACGACATCTCCTGGCCGACCCACCTGAGCGGCAAGGTTCACCGCCTTTGCCAGGTCATCCCCAGCGTGCTTGATGACCGGAACGCCCCTGGTCCTCTTCCTACTTTGAGCCTTCCGCACCGCTTCCTCCAAGAGGGTGGCCTGTTCGCCGAAGAGGACCAGATAGCGTACCTTCTGGACGATAAGGTCTGCTAACCCTTCTAGCGACAAGCCTTTATTTCGGCCGCCACCCAGAAGGACGATCGGTCTGTCGAAAGCCTCAAGAGCGGCTATGGTTCTATCCGGCGAGGTAGCCAAGGAGTCGTTATAGTAGAAGACGCCGTTCGATTCTCGCACGAACTCCAAGCGGTGTTCTAACCCTTTGAATGCGGTACAGGCGCTAGCCATAGCCTCGGGTGGCGCGCCAGCCGCAGCCGAGATGGCACAGGCCGCCAGGATGTTCTCCAAGTTATGTTCTCCCAAGAGTTGAAGGTCCTTCTTAGGGCAAACCTCTTCTTCACCGCCACCCCAGCGAATGAAGACCTTGTCCCCTCTTATGAAGGCTCCCTCCACCTCCTCTTTTCGGCTGAAGAGAAGGAGGCCGCCTTTACACCGATCGACGAACTGGCTGGTTATAGGGTCGTCCTTATTCAAAATCGCCCAGTCGCCTGCCGTTTGATAGCGAAGGATGTTAAGTTTGGCCGCTGTATAGGCCTCCATACTCTTATGACGGTCTAGATGATTGGGTCTGATGTTCAGGATGGAAGCGATATGAGGGCTTCGATCTAGAACCTCTAGTTGAAAACTGGAGAGTTCGGCAACAACTATAGTCTCTGGGTCTATCTCCTCTACCTTTTCGATCAGGGGGAAGCCGATATTCTCCCCCAGGTAGGTCTTTCGCCCCGCCGCTTGCAAGGCCTGAGCGACCAAGGTAGCGGTGGTTCCCTTGCCGCTGCTCCCTGTTATTCCGATGATGGGGGCGGGGCAAAGGCTGAAAAATAGCCTCGTCTCGCTGCTGATGGGGATACCCCGTTTGCGAGCCTCCACCAAGAGGGGGATATCCTGAGGAACCCCGGGACTGACGTAGATAACGTCGGCATCCAAAAGGCTCAGGGGATGCTCTCCTAACTCGAACCGGATGAGGAACTCAGATAACCCTTCGATCCTCTCCGCCAGTTCCTTCTTTGTTTTGAGATCACTGACCGTAACGGTGACCCCTCGTTGAGCAAGGAAGCGAGCCAAGGCCACCCCTTCCCTTCCTAGGCCGATGATGGAGACTTTCTGAGACTCTCTCACTTTGCAAACCACCGGTATGAATAGTGGAGCCCATTAGATGAGCGCCAAGGCTATCCCCAACATGGCCGCTAGCATGGCCATGAGCCAGAAACGTTGTACTACTTGGACCTCAGACCAGCCGAGGAGTTCAAAGTGGTGGTGGAGGGGGCTCATCTTGAAGATCCGCCGCCCCTTGGTCAGCTTGAAGTAGGCTACCTGTATGATCACCGACATGGTCTCGGCCACGAAGACGATGCCTACGATGGGCAGAAGCAGCCACTGCCCGGTCATGAGAGCCACCACCCCCAAGGTGGCTCCCAGGGCCAGGGAGCCCATGTCCCCCATGAAGAGTTGAGCCGGATAGGCGTTGAACCAGAGGAAAGCCAAGACCGCTCCCAC
>DMLA01000104.1:6070-24422 GCA_003453555.1 Chloroflexota bacterium
GTGAGGTTGATGGCGTTGGAACTCCCCACGATGATGAAGATGGCCGCCGGTATATACCAAAACCCCAGGTCGATGAAGCGGGGGATGGTGGGGATACCTACCCCCCGAAGCCCTAGGAGGGAGTGGAGGGCCAGGGCGGCTATGGTAGCGATGATCACCTGCCAGGCGAACTTGAGTCGGGCGATGAAGCCTTTCTTTCCTATCTTGGAGGGGTCTTGACCGGTGGCTATGGCTTCCCTCCGACTGACGATGGCTCTCATATCGTCCAAACCTCCCAGAACTCCATAGCTCACCAAGGTGCATAGCGGGAGGAGGATGGACCTGCCGATCAACTTCTCCAAGCCGCTCAGGAGTTCCGGGGCCAGAGAAAGGAGCGCTCGATCGACAAGAAGCAGGGTCAAAGTGATGGTTACTACGGGACCGATGATCATGATCCCCCCCATGGTGGGGGTTCCGGTCTTAACTTTGTGGGAACGGGGGCCATCGATACGGATCTGCTCACCTATGCCGTGGCCACGAAGATATTTGATCAACGGGCCTCCCCAGAGGATGGCGAAGAGGAAGGTGAGAGAGCCTACAGCCAGAGAAGGGGCCATCACTTTCCTCCCAACTTAGCCACTATCTCTTCCATCTTCATCCCTCGGGAGCCTTTGATGAGGACGAGGTCGCCGGAAGCGATGAGACGCCGCAAGACCTCCGCCGCCTCTTGGTTGCTCTCCACGGCGAAGAGATCATCTTCATCCATGCCCAGGGCCTGGGCTTCTTCGGCGATGATGCGGCCTCTGGGCCCCACGGTTACCAGTTTATCCACCGTCTCGGCGGCGCGCCTTCCCACCAGCCGATGCCCCCTCTCTTCGTAACTCCCTAATTCCAGCATATCCCCCAGAACGGCGATCTTCCTCCCCTCTAGGTCGGAGAGGAGGTTTAGGGCAGCCAGGGTGGAGGCGGGACTGGCGTTGTAGGTATCGTCTATGATGGTCGAACCCTTGATCCCCGGGACAGCGATGAGACGGAGTTGGGCGGCGATATCTTGGAGCCCAGCGACGATCTGGCCCCAGGGTTCCCCCTCTACTAGGCCCACCGCTGTCGCAGCCAGAGCGGCATGGACGCTATGCCGGCCCAGAAGGGGGATCCTCACATGGAGGGTTTCCTCACCATGATGGAGGCGGAAGTGCACCCCTTGCAACCCTCGACTCTCGATGTCGGAGGCCCAAAGATCACAATCAGGGCTCAAGCCGTAGAAGAAGACCTTAGCCCCCGTTTTTTGGGCCATGGCTTTGACCCGGGGGTCATCGCCGTTGAGGATCGCTACTCCGTTCGAGGGGAGAGCCTCCACCAGTTCGGCCTTGGCCTGAGCGATACGGGCTAAGGTCTTAAGCCTTTCTAGATGGGAGTGGCTCACGTTGGTGATCACCCCCACCTGAGGCTGGGAGATCTCGGCTAGTCTGGCTATCTCCCCCAGGTCATACATCCCCATCTCCAAGACCACCTTCTGGTAACTCTCGTCTAGGTTGAGGAGGGTGAGGGGCAGGCCGATCTCGTTGTTGTAATTGGCTTCGCTTTTCAAAGTAGGGAAGGCTTTCCTCAAGACCGACCAGATCGTTTCTTTGGTAGTGGTCTTGCCCGTGCTGCCGGTCACCCCTATCACTCGAAGGTCGAACCTCCGCCGCCAGTAGGCGGCCAGATCCTGGAGGGCGCGCAG
This sequence comes from Chloroflexota bacterium, assembly GCA_003453555.1. GTDB lineage: Bacteria > Chloroflexota > Anaerolineae > UBA7937 > UBA7937 > UBA7937. The sequence goes on from DMLA01000104.1 coordinate 7,773, forward strand.
GCTGTCTTCCACCAGGATGCAGAAAGGCTCCGGCGAGGAGGGGAGGGAAGAGGGGTCTTGGGCAACCGGGTAGCCCTCTATCTCCCTTTCCACTAGAGCCGCCAGCGCCCCTCGTTCGAAGGCGTCCTTCACGTGGTCATGACCGTCTCCCTCTTCTCCTCGCAAGGCCACGAAGAGGCTACCCTCCTCTGCTAGACGGGAATCGACGACACCGTTCTTGAAAGCCAAGGAATGCTCTAGTTTTTCTCCGGTTATCGCTTCCCAAAGATCGCCCAAGGTAAACATTCTTCTCTATCGCCTCTATTCCCCTATGATCTACTCTTTCGCTAGTCGCACCTCATCAGGTGGGATGCCCAGATAGTCGAATAGTTGTTGGGCCAGGCTCTTGAAGACGGGGGCGGCGACCACAGCCCCCCAAGGCGCGGCCCAAGGTTTATCTATCTTCACCAAGATGATGAAACGGGGGTCGTCGGCTGGGGCCCAGCCCACTATGGAAGCGATGGTCCAGGTGGGGTCATAGCCGCCGGGTATGGGGATCTGGGCTGTGCCCGTTTTGGCGGCGATGGAATAGCCTTCCACATAGGCTAACTCTGCCACCCCCTTCTTTACCCCCTCTACTAATATCTGGGTGAGTTGTCTGGCTGTCTCTGGGGAGATCACCCGGCGCCGCACCACAGGCTCTATCTCTACTACGCCATCCTCTCTTACGATCCGTTGCACGATATAGGGTTTCATCAAGAGTCCCCCGTTGGCGATAGCGGCCATAGCGTTTATCATCTGCAGGGGAGTGACGCTAATCCCCTGGCCGAAAGAGTTGGTCCCTAGGTCGGACTCATGCCATTGAGCGTCCCCGGGGGTCTTGACGATGCCCGATACCTCGCCTGCCAGATCGATACCGGTAGGCTCACCGAAACCAAACCTTCGCACATAGCGGTAGAATTTCTCGGCTCCGATCTTGGTGCTCATCGTGGCCGCTCCCACGTTGAGGGAGTATTTCAAAAGTTCAGATACCGTGGTTTCACCCCGCGCCCCCCAGTCCCAGTTGGCTATCACTTGCCCCCCCACCAGGATAGAACCGGTGTCGTTATATGTGGTCTCCGGCGTCACCTCACCGGTATCTAGAGCCGCACCGATGGTTACCGGCTTAAAGACCGAGCCTGGCTCATGGACCTCGCTTATGGCGGGGTTGACGAAAAATTCCTCCGAGGCTTCATAGAAACGGTTGGGATCGTAGCGGGGGTAGCTAGCCATAGCCAGGATAGCCCCGGTCCAGGGGTCCATGACGATGATGGTGCCTCCCTGAGCGCCGTATTCCTCGATAGCCTTCTCTAAATTCTCCTCTACCAGGCCTTGAATGGTACGATCCAAAGTGAGAACCAGGGTGGGGCCCTCCTGGGCGGGAATGTAACCGCCGTAACCGGCGATCATCTGCAAGCCAGAGGGGTCTCTCTCTCCCCCTCTCGACCCCGGCTCACCCTGCAGGATGTCGTCGTAATACTCCTCTAGGCCGTAGAAACCGTCGCCCTCAGCCCCCACGAAACCCAAAAGGTGACAGGCTAATTCCTTCTCAGGGTAGATTCGCTGAGGCAGAGGGATGGCTCCCACGCCAGGGAGACCCTGGGAGGCTATCTTCTCCCCCACATTCAGCGGTATCCCTTTGGCCAATGTCACGCTCCGATCGTTTCGCTCAAGAAGCACCCAGAGGGTCTCGGGTGGCCTCTCGAGAAGAGGAGCGAGTTGCTCCGCTGTCCAACGAGGGTTGGACACGTCTCTGGGGGTGGCGAAGATCTCGTACTGGAAGATATCGGTGGCCAGAAGCGAACCCCTCCGATCCAAAATCGCCCCTCGTTGTGGAGGGATGACCCTGGTTTGATAGTGTTCCAGTTTGGCCAACTCCAAGAGTTCTTGACGACGCACCACTTGCCAGTAGGTGATGCGCCCCACGAGGATGAGGGAGAAGGCGAAGAAGACGGCTACAAGGACAACTAATCGCCTGTGAGATCGCTGGCGTGACTCCGAGGTCATCTCTTTATCTCCACTTTATTTTCGTTCCCTATAGCGAGATCGCTCGCCTCTGTGGTTCCTTCGCTCTTCGCTTCTCCGAAGAGAAGAACCTGAAGAAAGGAGAGAACTCTCCTCCAAAGGTCATCCCCCGTCGGTGATAGGAGATCGTCTTCCTTGATGGGGGCGGAAGAGATCTCGCTTTCTCTTTCTATATATAGATATTCCACCTTTTGAGGTGGCCCCAAACCTAGAAGGCGGGCTCTCTCACGGATGCGAGAGAGGTTTTCCAATTCTGCTATCCGGTAGCGGATCTCCGCACTCTCCCGCCGCAGGTGCTCCCGCTCAGAAGCCAACCGCTGGAGCCGCAGGGCGGTAGTCGTAGCCTCGCTGGCTTGCGTGAGGTAGAACCAACCTATTAGGCTAGCCAGGATGAAGAGAACCGCTAGCAAGCCGATGGTCTTCCCTTTAAGTTGAAACCGCTTTCTCTCTTGCCTAGGGTGCGTCTGGGCGATATAGGAGATAGGCCTATTAATCGACACTTTGAAGTCGGGCCGCGATTCTAAGCCTAGCGCTCCGGCTGTGAGGGTTCCTTTCGACCTCCCCTGGGGTGGGTCGGATAGGTTTCTTGGTGATGACCTGGAGGCTTCGGCGATGACCACATCTGCAGACCGGGACCTCCGGAGGGCAGAGACAGTCCCTGGATTCCCGCCGCATGAACTCTTTGACGATTCGATCCTCTAAAGAGTGAAAGGAGATGACCGCCAGCCGTCCCCCAGGGGCCAATATCTCCACCGCCTGGGGTAGGGCCTCTTCCAGGGCGGTCAATTCATCATTGACAGCGATGCGCAGGGCTAGAAAAGCCTTGGTAGCGGGGTGGAGTTTGCGGCGTCGCCCCACCACCTGCGCCACTATGCCAGCCAGTTCTCGAGTGCTTTCGAGGGGCCGATGGAGCGTTATGGCTCGAGCGATCGATTTCGCTTTTTGCTCCTGGCCGTACCGCTTAAGGAGAGTAGCCAACTCCTCCTGGGGTAGCCTGTTCACCAGATCTCCGGCCGTCAACTTTTGCCTGGGGGAGAAGCGCATATCCAAAGGGCCATCCCGGAGGAAAGAGAACCCCCGCTCTGGTCGATCCAGTTGTAGGAAAGATAGGCCTAAATCGAGCAGGATCCCGTCCACCGGGTGAAAAAGATGCTCCCTTGCCACTCTTTTCAGATCCCGGAAATCGGCCTCCACAAGTAGAGCCCTTTCTCCAAAGGGGGCCAGAGTCCCTTGGGCTACCTTTAACGCCTCGGGATCGAGGTCGATGCCCAGAAGTAGGCCCTTGGGGGCGGATCGAGAGAGGATACCAGAAGCATGTCCTCCAGCCCCTACTGTACAATCAATATACCGTCCGCCGGACTTCACTTGGAGTCCGGATAGGACCTCTTGGTAGAGGACGGGAAAGTGTTGGCTAGATGCCCAGGTCGGCCAGTTGCTCAGCGATGGTGTCTCCCTCTTCTTCGACCTTCTTCCTCACCTCCTCCCAGCGGATAGGGTTCCAGATCTCGAGACGGGCATATAAGCCGATGACTACGCTCTCGTTGTCGATGCCCGCATATTCCCGCAGATATTGAGGTAGAAGGATGCGTCCCTGTCTGTCCAGTTCGCAATGGATAGCCCCAGAGTAGATGAGGCGGGTAAAGGTCCGGGCATCCCTCTGGGTGATAGGGAGGCCGTTGATCCTTCGGGCCAATTTGTCCCACTCGGGGAGGGGGTAGACGAGGAGGCAGCGATCTAGGCCCCGAGTGACCACCATCCCCAGGGCCAACTCGGCGCGAAATTTGGCGGGGATGGTGAGCCGCCCCTTACTATCTATGGTATGGGAGTATTCGCCTAAGAACATATGTTCTAAAATTCCCCACCCGACCCCTCTTAGAGGGGCATAAAGATCTAGCTTCTCCCACTTTTCCCCATTTTATACCAAAAATCCCCACCATTATACATCACTTTACCCCCTCTGACAATACCCCTAAGGTGCTATCGGCAAAATTTTAAGGTTTTGGAGGAAATTTTAAGGTTTAGGAAGTCATTGTGCTGACCTAGAACGGTGAGAGCAGGGGAGGCACAGCCCTGTCCCACCGCCGGGGCGGCGCAAAAGCGGTGGGGGATCTTTTCCCTTTGCCGGGGAGGAGGGTCAGCGAGAAGCCTAGTTGTAGATGCTTATCTGTCCCAGACTCGCGAGTCTGTCTTTGCGCCAGAAGGCCACCAGCCCCTGAGGCAGACTTTCGTTAGCAAGCCGGGTTCCGCTTCTCACTCGTGGGGGTGGATATGGCGCTCGGGGTGGCGATGAGGGTGAGCGTGTTCCAGGCGCGCATGACGATGACGGTGTTCGTGGGTGAGGTTACAGCGGAGGAGGAGTTCTTGGTCGGAGAGGATCTCTTGGGGGGTGCCTTGGGCGATCAAGCGGTTCTCCTCGCTGAGGACGTAGATCCGGTCGGCGATGAGGTCCACCGCGTCCAGGTCATGGGTGGCGGTGATGACCGTGTGGCCCACCTCGTTAAGTTGGCAGATGAAATCGAGGAACCAACTCTCGGTGCGGGGGTCGAGGCCAGCCGTGGGCTCGTCGAGGAGCCAGACCTCCGGATGCAGGGAGAGGATGGAGGCTATGGCTACCTTCTTCTTCTCCCCCTCGCTGAGGCGGTGGGGGGCTCGATCCCGCAGGCTCTCTATCCTCAAGAGTCGCAATGCCTCTTCCACCCGGCTAACCACCTCTGCTTGGTCTAGGCCTAGTTGAAGGGGGGCGAAGGCTACCTCGTCCCAGACGGTGGGGGAGAAGAGTTGGACGTCGGGGTCCTGGAAGAGGAGTCCCACCTTTCGCCGGAAGGAGAAGGCGAAGGATTCGTCTTTCAAAGCCTCCTCGGTCAGGGGGTTGCCGAAGGCTCGCACCTGACCGAGGGCGGGAAAATACAGCCCGGCTAGGATCATAAGCAGGGTACTTTTCCCGGAGCCGTTGGCTCCCAGCAGGGCTATCTTCTCCCTTGCCGCCACGGCCAGGCTCACGTCGCGCAGAGCGGTGACCCTCCCGTCGTAGGTGAAACTCACCCCTTCCAGTTCGAAGATCGGTTCTTTTCCCATCTTCAGGTACCCATCAAAACGGCTAAGAGAGCCAGGGCTAGGAGGGTGCCCCCCCACAGCCAATCGGAGGGTTTGAGGCGGAAAGTGCCTAACATTTGGGCTTCCCCCTGGAAGCCACGAGAGAGCATGGCCAGATAGACCCCTTGGCTGAGATGGTACGATTTGGCCAGAAGGGTGCTGGCGCTGGCGGCTATCCAGCGACGGTTCTCCCCACTCGTCATTTGGCCCACCGTGCGGCTCTGGCGAGCCAGGAACATGCTATTAGCGGTGTGGAGGAGAAGAAAGGCGTACCGGTAGGCCATGCCCAAAATGAGGATGAAGACCTGGGGTAGGTGAAGGATACGGAGAGCCTTGAGGAGGGTGGCCCAGGGGGTGGTGAGGACTGAAAGGACCGCTAGGGAGACGGAGACCCCGACCCGCAAAACCAAGAAGGTCGCGGTGCGTAAACCCTGCATGGTAATGGCTAGATGGAACCGGTCGCTCTGCCATAAGGTGACGATGGGCTCTCCCGGGGTGAAGATGTTGAACAGGGCGGGTAAGGCGACCAACCCGGTGAAGAAGGGTATAACGAGCCAGACCCGCTTGATGAAGAAGCCTAGAGGTATCCGGGAACGCCAAGCCAGAAGAAGGGTCAGAAAGTAGAGCGCCACGATGATGAGGAGTCCCTTGGAGAGGCTGACCGCCAGCAGCAGGGCTAGGAAGGTGATCACCTTCACTCGGGGATCTAGATTTTGCAGGAGGCCCTCCTTCCTTGCCAGTTCCTCGGAGAAGATAGCCTCCTCCAGGGTAGCGGCGATATCAGCGATGCTCCTCTCGATAAAGCCCCCTCTAGCGCTCATTACACCTCCGAAACGAAACCGATTCATGGCTAGTGCACTAGATTTCGGTTGGCTGCCTGACCACCATTCTACTAACCAGCCAGGTGACCAGCGAGACCAGAACGATCCCCACGACGGCGGAGAGGATATACCCCAGGTTGGCGTTGAGGCCTGGCACTTCGTAATCGGGGATGGGGGCGGGCCAAATGCCCCCCAATCGCTCCAACCCTTGGGGGATGAAGCCCAATCCCAACTCCCGCAACTCCTCGCCACCCCACTCGCCCCAAGCCGTTCCGGGGGCCAAGAGTCCCAGCGGGGCGAGGGTTATTAAAATGGCCAGACCGATCCACAGTATCCTCGTCCTGGGGGAGGCGACTGCCCTTTCCCTGGCCTCTGCCGGGAGTTCTGTGGTCAACATCAATAAGGGCTGATTGACTCGTTGTAGATAAGCGATTACCGATCCGGTGACGAGAGCCTCCACCACGCTAGCCACCAGGAGATGAGGCCCCATCATGGCCGGGATGGCTACCGAGAGGCCATAAGGTGCGTAGAGGGGTGTCCCGTCGGCGGCCTTAAAGAGGTAGGGTTGGAGGCCGAACTCGACAGCCGTGAAGAGAGCGGCGATGCTGAGAGCGACGTAGCCGGCTATCGCCGCCCCGATGGGCCGGCGTAGCGATGCCAGTTCGCTTCGCCCGCTGATCCAGCGATAGATATAGTAGCCCACGAAAGGCATCACCACGGCCATGTTGAAGCAGTTGGCCCCGAAGGCCAAGATCCCCCCGTCGCCGAAGCAGAGGGCTTGGATGGCCAAGGCCACGGAGATGGCGATCACCGCCGCCCAAGGTCCCAAGATGATGGCTACCAGGGTGCTACCTACGGCGTGGCCGGTGGTTCCACCAGGGAGGGGGACGTTGAACATCATGATGACGAAGGAGAAGGCGGCGAAGAGGGCGATGAGGGGCACCATTTTCGCGGTCAAAACCCACTTCACCTTCTGGCTGGCTCGGTACCAGAAGGGTGTAGCCGCGGCGTACATCACGGCGCAACTGGCAGGGCTCAGGTATCCGTCTGGGATGTGCATCTTTAGCGCTCCTTTCCCTTTATTCTCCAGCGAGGGCTACCCCCTCGCTTCAGTTGCCTCGTTCTTTCTCCCCCAGGCGAGGTAGCGATCCCCTTCTTCCTCAACTCCTATCTCCTCAAACCCCGCCTGGGCCAGCAAGGCCACCGTCTCCTTGGTTGAGGGCAGGAGGTCTCTCGCCACAGGCCCTCCGGCCCTGGTGTGGACGGCGTTAATGGTAGCCCGACTAGCCGTGTGCAAGATCAATAACCAGCCACCAGGGCGGAGGGTTCGGTAGATCCCTTCCAGGGCCTTTGATTTATCCTCGAAATGAGGAAAGCAGGCACAACAGAGGCTGAAGTCGAAGGAACAGGGCTCGAAGGGCAAAGCGTGGACATCGCCTTGGACAAGAGATACGGTTGGATGCTTAAATCGGGCTTGGGCTAGCATCTCGCTGGAGAGATCGAGACCCACGACTCTCGCCTCGGGGGCCAGGCCGACGAGGATGGAGACCAGAACCCCCGTCCCCGTTCCCACATCGAGCACCTCCCTGGCGCGCCCCAACTCATAGGCGAAGGGGAGCAGAAGCCTCTCTAGATGGGCTTGGTCAACGGTGCGACTTTCATCCCATTTTGCTGCCCGGTTATCGAAGAAGTGGCGACGAGAACTCATCAGTCAGTCACCCGATGATTCTTTGCTTAGACGAGACCGTCGAGAGATTCTATGATCTCGTTCATGGCTCTGCGAATTGGGGTCTTAAGGGGCAGGTCGATTAGCGGCTTGCCCAGGGCGTCGTAATCGGCTACCGTCGAGTCTTCTGGTATCAAGCCCGCGAGTTCAAGCCCCTTCTCTCTGATAACGCTCTCCAATTGGGGAGCCAGAGTGGGTCGGCCATCTCCATCCACCGAGACGCGGTTCACTATGAGGCGGATATGGGACGCATGGGTCTCTAACTCGTGGATCAGGTCGACGACACGGGAGGCGGCGATGAGACCTCGCATGGTGGGGTCGGAGACGATGAGGAGAAGGTCCACATCTCGGGTGGTGCGGCGGCTGAGATGTTCCAAGCCAGCCTCGTTGTCGATGACCACGTAGTCGTAACTCTTGGCCAAGTGGTCGATGCAGAAGCGGAGCAGATGGTTGGCGGCGCAGTAACAGCCCGGCCCTTCGGGACGGCCCATGGCCAGAAGGTCGAACCTCTCGGTCTCTACCAACGCTTGGTTGACCCTCACCTCTAAATAGTCGTGCTTGCTAATACCCCCCAGGCCTCCCCTGGAGACCTCTTGGAGGGTCTCTTCCCGAATATCGCCTATCGTCTCCTCTAAAGGCACACCCAAGACTAGATGAAGGTTGGTGCTAGGGTCGGCGTCTATGGCTAGGATGCTGCCAGAGTGGTGCTCTATCAGGTGTTGAATCAGCAAGGCTGCAACCATAGTCTTGCCTGTGCCTCCCTTTCCAGCCACAGCGATGGTCCTAGTCATCTTCTTCTCCTTGACAATCGGCGCAGAGGCCGAAGATGGCGAAATGGTCTATCTGAGCCTTGAATCGATACCCCTCTTCCAAAGAGGCTTCTAACGGTTCCAGAAAGCGATGGTCGAACTCAAGGATCTTGCCGCAACATAGGCAGACCATGTGGTGATGCCGTTCCTCCTTCAATAGTTCATACAGGACCGAGCCCTGGCCCAAGTCGGTTACAGAGATAGCGTGATGTTCCTTCAAAAGTTCTAGAGTTCGATAGATGGTGGAGATGTTGATGTGAGGATACTCTTCTCTAACCTGCTCGTAGATATCTTCCGCACAGATGTGCCCCGGGCTATTTAGAATGGCTTGGAGTATCAGCATCCGTTGCGGGGTGGGGCGCAAGCCCAAACTACGTAGCAACGTCTCGCTTTCCGCTCTCGTCATGGAGGCTCCAATTGTGCAATTAGTTGCATGTGCATATTCTAGCACAACAAGAGAAGGCTGTCAAGGAAGGGCACTTAATTGACAAAAAGGCTCCCAGGGCATATCATTCCCCCAGCGGGAGGCCGACGCTGGTCATGTATGGGGTAAGGTTAGCAGAATATCGCCGCTGGACTGTAGGGCTCCTGGTCGTCGCCGCTGGCTTAGCCATCGCCTATCTACCTTTGACTTGGGTGGGGGTCTCGATAGTGGGGGCCATTGTCTTCCTAGCCATCCTCATCCGCCCCCATCTGGGGCTTTATCTCCTCATCTTCTCCATCCCCTTCGGCTCCTTGAAGGAAGTTCGGGCGGGGGTGATGAGCGTGGGGGTGACGGAACTTCTAGTCGGCTTGGTGCTGGCTGCCTGGTTGGCCCAGATGGTCGCCAGTCGGGAGATTAGAATCGGGCCCGCGCCTCTTCTTTTTCCCTTGCTCATCTTTCTCGTCGCCATCTCCTTCTCACTCTTGACCACTCTCTCCTTGCAATATAGCCTTAAGGGGCTCCTCGTCTGGCTGGAAGTCTTGGGCATATATCTCTTTGTGGCCACCTCTCTCGGGGGGAGGAGTTTTATCATCGCTATCCTCATCGCTGGGAGCCTGGAGGCGCTCCTGGGGGTCTATCAGTTTCTCTCCGGCGTGGGGCCGGAGAGTTTCATCCTCTTTGGCCGCTTCAGCCGGGCCTATGGGACCTTCGGCCAGCCGAACCCCTTCGGCGGATATCTGGGGCTGATATTACCTTTGGCCCTGGGCGTCACTTTCGCTGGCTGGCGGAGGCTTGAGAGTTTGTTCTTTTGGGGCCTGGGAGCCATCGGCCTGGCGGTCATGGGAACGGCCATGGTGATGTCCTGGTCGCGGGGGGCTTGGCTGGGGTCCCTGGCTGCTTTGGGCTTCGTGGCCCTGGTGGGGATTTGGACGGAGGCTTTCAAGCCTCAACTGATAGGCGTATTGATGGGGATCGGGGCAGGGGTTTTAAGCGGGCTCTGGTTCGGAGCCAGAGATATGGTCCTGGGTACCCTTGTCGGTGGTCTTGTGGCTATGGTCATAGGCGGGCTGACGGCCACCGCTCTGCGACGCCGTTGGGGGTTTCTGCTTTTGACTCTCCTACTCCTCTTGGGGGGGTTGTTTTTCCTCCTAGGAGGGGGGAGGCTCATACCGGCTACCCTAGTCGAACGGCTACTCGATTTTCTCCCCTACCTCAGGGGCATCGATGTAGAAGGGATACCCCTCAGCGATGAGAACTACGCCATAGTGGAGCGGCTGGCCCATTGGCGGGCGGCCTGGAGGATGGTGAGTGATAAGCCCCTTTTGGGGGTGGGGATCGGGAACTACGTGCCCGTCTATCCGGCCTACGCTCTGCCTGGCTGGGAGGACCCCCTGGGCCATGCCCATAACTATTACTTGAATATCGCCGCCGAGGCAGGGCTTGTCGGTCTCGGGTGTTATCTATTCCTTTGGGGGGCTATCTTCTGGCACGGTTGGGGGGTCTATCGGGGGGCTGCAGACCAGTGGCGGAGCATCACCTTGGGGATCCTGGGGGTGATGGTCGCCTTTTGTGTTCATAGCCTCTTCGATAACCTCTACGTGCACGGCATGAATATACATCTGGCCCTCCTTTTGGGGCTTTTGGCGGTCATCGGTAAGAAGCCGCAGGAGGTCCCTTGCCACGGATAACGGAATTGGTGGAGAACCATAGGAAGTTGCTGGAGCGGTTCGTCAAGTGGTCGGTAGTGGGTGCCATCGGCGCGGTGGTGGATTACACCATCCTCATCGCCCTAGTGGAACGGGTGGGGCTCTACGCGCTCATCGCCCAGGCTATCTCCTTCACCTGTGCGGTGGTAAACAACTACATCTTGAACCGCACCTGGACCTTCGGCGACATCAAGCATAAGGGGCCAGCTGTCCAGTTTACCCAGTTCTTCATCGTGAGCGTAGCGGGGTTAGGAACCAGGTCGGCCATATTCTACCTCTTATTCCGGAGGTGGGGCCTCTGGTACATCTACGCTACGGCTATCGCCATCATCGTAGTCCTGATTTGGAACTTCTTCGCCAATCTAGTTTGGACCTTCCGGGAGGCGGAGTAACGGTTGCGTATCGGGATAGACTACACGGCAGCGGTGCATCAGAGGGCGGGGATCGGGCGGTATGCGCGCGGTCTGGTGAGAGCCCTGGCACAATTAGATAGGGAGAACGAATATCTTCTCCTGGTGGCTGGTCGCCCGAAAGAGGAGGGTACCTTTCCCCCCAATTTTCGACTTCGGTATCTGCCCCTTTCCCCTCACTGGGCTACCGTCCTCTGGCAAAGGTTGCGGGTGCCTCTCCCCGCTGACCTTTTCACCGGGCCGCTCGACCTCTTTCACTCCCCCGACTACGTGCTCCCTCCCCTCCGGAGAGGCAAGAGAGTCCTCACTATCCACGACCTCTCCTTCCTGCGCTATCCAGAGGGCGCTGACCCCCGGCTGCGCTGGTACCTCACCCAGGCTGTCCCCCGCTCTATCGGCCAAGCCGATCTGGTTCTGGCTGATTCCCAGAATACGAAGAGTGACCTCATCGAACTCTTGGGGGTAGAAGCGGGTAGGGTGGAGGTCTTGTACCCGGGGGTGGAAGAGCGGTTTCATCCTCTCTCAGAAGAATCTCTAGCGCCCGTGAGGATCCGATATAGTCTGGATTTCCCCTTCATCCTCTCTGTGGGGACCTTAGAGCCACGGAAGAATCATGTGGGCCTCTTGCAAGCCTACTCCCTTTTGAGAGAGCCCCACCGGCTGGTCATCGCCGGGGGAAAAGGGTGGCTCTATGAGGGCATCTTCCAAGAGGTAGAAAGGCTCTCTTTGGAAGAGCGGGTGTTCTTTTTGGGCTACGTGCCCGAAGAGGATCTGCCGGCCTTGTACAACCTAGCCGATCTCTTCGTTTTCCCCTCCCTTTACGAGGGGTTCGGCTTGCCACCACTGGAGGCCATGGCCTGCGGGACCCCGGTAGTGGTCTCCGCTCTCTCCTCCTTGCCGGAGGTGGTGGGAGATGGAGCGCTCCTGGTACCGCCGCAAGAGGTCGAGGCCCTGGCTGAGGCCATGGAGAAGGCGCTAAGCGACCCCTCTCTGCGGGAGGAGTTGAGGAGCAAAGGTTTGGAGCGGGCGAAACGGTTCACTTGGAGCGAAGCGGCCAAGCGGCTCTTGGCTATCTATAAGCGAGTGGGAGGAGAGGATGGGTAAGCGTTTAGTATGGGGGCTGATATTTCTCGTATCTGCCTGTCTGTCGGTGCCAGCGACCCCTGCTCCTTCACCCACGACTGTGCCACCTCCCACCGAGATACCTTTGCCCACGCCGACGGCCACCGCTACCCCTGGCCCAACTATCACCGGCCAGGGACGACTGATCTACCTTTTGGGTTCGAGGGTCTATGGTGGAGGCTTCTCGGGGGATAACGCTCAGGAGATCGCCGCTCTCGGCGAGGGCCAGGTCATCTCCCATCGGCTTCGTGGGAATAGAATGGCCTATCTTTTGGGGCTGGAATTGCGTCTTCTGGATTTGACGCAGGGGAGTGCAACTACCCTTCTTACGTTACCACAGGGGGCTATCCTCGATACCTTTGACCTCTGTTGGTCGGTAGGAGGGGAGGCTATCGCCTATACCGTAGCCTATGAGGATCCAGAGGCTCTCACCTTCGGCCGTTCGGTAGAGGTGAGGGTGGTAGACCTGCCGATGGGGGAGCGTCGTCTGGTGACTACCCTGAAAGATCGTTTCTTGGCCACGCTTCTGGGCTATAACGATGCTTCAGGTGAACTCTTTCTTATCCCTCGGGGAGGCGATCCCAGTTGGGAGTTTGAGGCCATCGTGGTCTATGATGGTTGGAGGAGGGATCAGGTTATCAAATCGATCCCCATCGAGGGGGACGCCATGCCCGATCAATCGATACTCTCACCGGACTTGAGCCGGTTGGCTTTGGCCTCCTTCGACTCGGAAGCAGGGACGGGCCAGATCCTCGTTTACGATCTAACCCTTGCCCAGCCAACGGCGCAACCCTTGGAACTTCCCCCGGGGACGCACGCTCGATGCTTTATCTGGTCTCCCGATGGTCAAAGGCTAGCCTATTTCTTGCTTAGCGGGGTCGCCTATGGGGATGAGGTAACCGAAGCCAGGGGGCTCTGGGTGTGGGATTTGAGCGATGAGGCTATACAGGTGGCCGAGGAGGATAGCCCCTTCTCATGCCCCCTGGCCTGGTCGCTTGATGGGGATGCGATCTTAGCCGTTCATTATGAGGAGGGTGAGGGCTATTATTACCTGGCCTCGAGAGATGGCTCGGGGGTTATGAGGCTGGACATCACTCCGGAGGCCAGGGTGTTAGGGTGGGCACCCAAAGGTGGCTGACCATGCTAGGGGGCCTGGTCAGGCCGATATGGATAATGGCCTGAGCCACCGGATCATCCGGTGGCTCAGTTGCTCGCTTCTCACCATTGAGGACGCTTCCTGATAGCCGCTACCCCAGCCTCTCCTCTTTCCCCACGGGCATCATCACTAGGCCGCTGATCATCTTGGGGTAGAAGTCGGTCGATTTCTGGGGCATCTTCTCGCCCACTCCGGAGCAGGCTCTCACCTGGCTTATCTTGGTAGGGTTCAGGAAGAAGACGAACTGGGCCTGGCCACTTTTCACCGCTTCGATGCCTTCCTCGGCGTCTCGGATATAGTTGATGTTCTCCTGGCGCTTCACGCTCTCCTTATCTATTCCCAGAACCCTCTCGATGAGGAGTTCGTGGAGGATGGTGACGTCCAGGGTTTTCCACTCCTGGGCTCGTGAGGCCTCCACGAAGCGGTCCATCACCCCCTCGTCCTTGAGGTGAAGGAGATGATATCCCTGGCCGTCGAAGAGGCCGAAGAGGTGTTCCTTCGCCGCCATCTGGGCCATCTTGGAGAAGAGTTCGTCTTTCCCCTCTGCCGGTGAAACCTCGAAGAACTCCTCTGCCTTGGCCAGGAACTCCGCTGTCTCCCAGTGGGGGATGGAGTGCATCACTCGGTGGGTAGGGAGGATGGTGAGGCCGGGATCGTCCATGCTCACCAAGCCCACCATGCGATAGTTGAAAGCCATATCCGGCTCCCATGTGGGGCTCTTCTGGCGCATCTCATCCCGGTAGGCCAGAGCCGTCTCATAACGGTGGTGTCCATCTGCGATGATCAGGTTCCGTTTGGGTTCCATCTGGGCCTGGAGGGCGGCGATAGTCTCTTGGTCGTCGATCACCCAGAGCCTGTGCCTCACCTCGGCCTCTCCCACAGCGTAAAGATCGAGATCGGGCCCCTTAGCTAAGTGGGGAGCCAAGAGGGCGGCGATCTCGTCGCCGGGGTAGAGCATGAAGATGAGGCCAAAGTTCACCGCCGTGGCCCGCAGGAGGGTGAGGCGATCCTCCTTGGGACCGGAGAGGGTCCGCTCGTGGGGTAAAACTACCCCCTCTTTGTAGTCGGTGAGTTGCAAGGCGGCGATGAAGGCCATGCGGGTGGCGAATTCCCCGGAAGGGAGCCTGAATTCCTGGCTGTAGCCGTAGATGGCTGGTTTGAGGTCCCGGATTAAGATACCTTTCTTGAGCCACTCTTCGTAGAACTCCCTAGCCCGAGTGTATTGATTATCTGTCTCTGTGTCCCCGGGGAAGGCTTTCCCCTTGATGATGCGCACGATGTTGTGCTCATCCAACTGGTAGTATCTCTCTTGCAGATCGCCCTTTATCCTATCGTAGGGGAGGGAGACGGTGAGATCCAGTTTCTCGAACCTCTGGGGGTTGTACCTTACCCCCCGGAAAGGGGCTATTTTGGCCATGTAAGACCTCCTTGCGATTCTAAAAGTCTAGTGAGGGTGGCAACGATCCATCTCCAGTTGAGGATGAGGTGGATATCGTTCCACAGGTACCGAGGAAGGATAAAGATCTCGCCCCCTCTGTATTATCCCCCTGGCAGGATAAGCCAGCGAACTAAGCCGGATGTGCCCACCAACAAGAATACTAGGAAGAGTCGGATATCGACCAAAAGACGCAGTTTCGCTACGCCGCTTCTCCCCTCTGCCAGGTAACGGCTAAAGATGCTCAGCGGGTCTGGCAACCATCATGCCAGGGGCTAGCCTTACTAGCCCCTGGTATCTCTTTCCCCCTTGGACGGCCTAGAACCTCTCCTTGTAGAAGTCGGTCATCAGGCTCGCCACCTCCATGCCCACGCGGGCTTGGGCCTCCAGCGTGGAGGCGCCGATGTGAGGCGAACCGATGACGTTGTCGAGTTGAAAGAGCCTATTGTCCACCGCGGGCTCGGTTTCGAAGACGTCGAGGGCTGCACCCGCCACCTTGCCCGCTACCAGGGCCTCATATAAGGCCTCCTCGTCGATGGTGCCCCCTCGGCCGCACTGGACGATGTAGACCCCGTCTTTCATCAGGGCGAACTCTTCCCGGCCCAGCAGGTGATGGGTCTCCTCGGTATGGGGCACGTGGAGGGAGATGTAGTCGGAGGTCTGGAGCAACTCCTTGAGGGGCACTTGGATGGCACAATCGATCTCGTATGGGGTGCGACGGTGGAAGATCACTTTCATCCCTAGGGCATCAGCCCTTCTGGCCACCGCTGTGCCTATCCGCCCACAGCCGATGAGTCCCAGGGTCTTGCCCTGGATCTCGGTGCCCCGGAACTTCTTCTTCTCCCATCTATTGGCTTTCATAGATGCTGTGGCTTGGGGGATGTGGCGGGCCAGGGCGAAGAGGTAGCCGATGGTGAGTTCAGCCACCGAATCGGAACTGGCAGCCGGAGTGTTCATCACCGTGATCCCCTTGGATTGTGCATACTCCACGTCGATGTTGTCTAGCCCCACGCCGCCTCGGACGATCACCCTGAGATCTTTGCCTGCGTCGATGATATTCTTCCGCACCATGGTGCGGCTCCGCACCACCATCCCGTGATAGTCAGGGATGGTGGCCTCGAGTTCTTGGGCCGATATATCGTCCTTCACCTCGACCTCGATCCCCGCCTGGCGCATCTCCTCGATGGCCTCTGGAGCGGTAGGGTCGCAGATCAATACCTTCATTTCGCCTCCCTATAAGCCCAGGATATCTTCGATTTGGCCCGTGACCCATTTCAGGTCGTCGAGGGTCAAGTCGCCCATGTGGGCGATGCGGAAGCAATGTTCCTTGAGAGGGCCATAGCCGTTGGAGATCATGGCCCCCCGCTTGCCTAACTCCTCGTTGAGGCCGGCCACGCTGATGCCTCGGGTGTTCTTGACGTTGGTGACCGTGTTCGAAAGATAGCGCTCATCGGAGTAGAGGGCGAAATATTCACGAGCCCAATCTTGAACGAACTTAGCCATCTCCGCGTGCCGCCGGAAACGGTTCTCCAGCCCCTCGGCCAAGATGTCGTCTAGTTGTTTGTTGAGAGCCATGATCTGAGGGATGGCCGGCGTGGTTGGCGTCTGGCCTCGCTCGTAATACTTGAGGAAGACGTGAAAGTCGAAATAGTACCCCTTATCTTTCACCTCTGCGGAGCGATCCATGGCCTTCTGGCTCACCGAAGCCACGGCCAATCCGGGAGGTAAGGCGAAGCATTTTTGTACCCCGGCCAGACAGACGTCGATGCCCAGCTTGTCCACCTCGATCTTGATCCCGGCCATGGAACTGACGGCGTCCACCAGGAAGCAGACATCGGGGTAGTTCTTCATCACCTCGGCGATCTCGTAGAGGGGGTTGTTGACCCCCGTGGAGGTCTCGTTATG
>DMLA01000134.1:0-3866 GCA_003453555.1 Chloroflexota bacterium
GATGAAATTCCTCACTTTGGCCCTGGCGCCCCCTCGAAATAGGTAAGCGGCTTCCATCTCCGTATATCTATTCTGCCTCTCGATGAACTGGCCGATGTCCTCATAGTTGTAATGGATGAGAGGGTTCTCCAGATACCCCTGGGGGCCATCCAGCATCACCAACTCGTGAACCTCCCGGCTCTCGTCATACCGCCCCTTATGGCGACGAAAGAGGCGTAGTTGGTAGTCGGGATACCACCCTGCGTGACGGATCAGCCTCCCAAAGATGTAGTTGTGACGGGGCACCCAGAAGCCGTCTGCCTCTCCCTCTGCTATCGCCTTCCGAACCTCGCCTGCCAACTCCTCGCTGGCCCGCTCATCGGCATCGACGAAGAAGACCCATTCTCCCCGCGCCAACTCTAAGGCGGCGTTTCTTTGACGGGGGTAGTTATCAAAAGGGCGCGTCTCCACCCGCGCCCCCATCTCCTGAGCCAGAGCCACCGTGGCGTCTTCGCTTCCAGAATCGAGGACTAGGACCTCGTCAGCCCAACTCAAACTCCGCAAGCAATCGACGATGTTCCTCTCCTCGTTCCGGGTGAGGACGATGGCTGAGAGGTGAAGGCTCATGACAACTCCAGTACCCGCCGGTAGGCATCCAACCGCTTCTCCAACTCTCTTCTTGTGACCCTACCCTGGCGGGCCTCCCGGCGGGCTTTCAACATCTCCCGCCGCACCCCCAGCCCCACGATGAGGCGGGCCATAACTCTGAAGGCGGGGCCATAGTGCTTCTCGTAGAGCCGGTACCGGCTCCTATGGAGTTCCACATACATCGCTTCCCGAAACTGTCCCGTGCTCTTGCCCACATAATGGACGATCCCCGCCTGTGGCAAGCAAAATATCTCCCACCCCATCTTTTTCATCCTCATGCACCAGTCTACCTCCTCACAGTAGATGAAGAACCCCTCATCCAAGGGGCCTACCTGGTCTACCGTCTCCCGGCGCACCATCATCGCCGCCCCCAAAGGGTGGTCAATCGGGAACGGCTCACCAGCCTCGTAGAGGGCTCTGGGGTAGCGGCCGTTGAGGCGGGAGTTGATAAGGCGATGATTAAGGGGGAAAAAATCCAAGAAGATCATAGGGAGCGTGGGGAAAGAGAAGGCCGAATGTTGGAGTCGGCCGTCAGGGTAGAGGAGTTTGGGGCCCACCATGCCCACCCGGGAGTGGGAAACTAGGAATTGAAACATAAGTTGAAGAGCCTCGCTTTGCACCAGGGTATCGGGGTTCAGGAGCAGGAGGTAGTTTCCCTTGCTTGCCTTGAGGCCTTGATTATTGGCGGCGGCGAAGCCCAGGTTCTCCTCATTGGCCAGGAGTTGAACCTGGGGAAACCGCTCTTGCACCATCTCCACCGTCCGATCCCTAGAGGCGTTATCGACCACGATGACCTCGTATCCGAGAGCCGAGGAGGCGAGGTTAGTGAGGAGGGAATCGAGACAGAGAGCCAGAAGTTCTCTGGTGTTATGACTGACGATGATGACCGAGAGATCCATCTCAGAAACCTATAGATATCTGCGTAGGGTGTTGATAGTCGTTGACGATCCGCACCCCTTCGTGGATCAAGCCCACCCAGAAGTGGGGGCCTGTCCTGGGTGGCGGCTCGTCTATAATGATACCCCCGGTAACCGTCACCTGCTGGCCCGGGAGGAGGTAGAGGTGGCGTTGGCCATCGATGATCCGAGCCTCCAGTTCGGCCTCGGTGCCCAACTGCCAACGGTATGGATACCGTCGCCCGAAACTATTCCCCTCGAAATCCACCCCCACTCGGAAGGAGCCATCCGATTCGTAATACCCCAGGGTGTTGAAATTCTGAGTAGCCAGATAGGTAGTTTCCGGGGGCGGCCCCTCGGTTCTTATGGGCACCGCTCCCACGTTCTCCACGATGGCCCTGAAGTGGAGAGTCCCCCCCAAAGGCACTATCGTGGGCCAGAACTCCACAAACTTCACCTCAGCCAGGGGGATACCCCCCTCCTCGACCATGAGGGGTGCCTCCACTCTGAACGAGTTCCCTGCCACATCGGTGGCCACGGCCACCACACTGTATCTTCCGTTGGGCGGCGGGGGAGTCCCTCTATCGATGCCCCCATCGTAGTCGTACTCGATGATGCCCGGCTCCAGTTCCACCCTGTGAGGACCGATCAGAGGAGTCGACTCCTCCTCCACCCCCCACATCGACTTGGGTACCCCCACCGGGTACCTATGCCCCTCGGCGTCGAGGAGATATACCTCCACCTCGGCTCTCTCCGTGAGGCGAAAATTGATGGCCACCCGATCCCCTATCCCGTCTCGGTTGGGGGTAAAAGAATCGGGAAAGACGGTGAAATCCAAGAGTTCTGGGGGTGAGGCGTCGGCCCCACTGATAGTGAGTTCCCCTTCCACCCTCTCGGTCACCCCCGTGGAATCCTCGGTCACCTCTACAACATAGGTGTAAACGCCGTTAGCCAACATACACCCCTCGATCGTCCCTCCAAAGTAGACCTGGTACTCCCCGGGGGAGCGGCGGTTCCCCTGTCGGAAATAATACTTTTCCCCCTGGCTATCCACGAAATAGATATCCAGATGCGAGGGACGGGAGATGGAGTATTTGATCTGGGTCACATCGTCCACCCCGTCGGCGTTGGGAGATATCACTTGGGGAACCACCTCCACCCCATAGAGAAGGGGGCGATTCATGCAACCGACCGCCACCAGCAGAAGGCCAACCACCATCCCTATAAGATAAAGGCGACTTTTCAAAGCGTCCTCCCTCCTAGAACTCTATCAAAAGGCCCTCCCCTAGTCAAACTAGGGGGCCACTACCTGAATTTTGGTGGGCAAAACTAGGCGATTGTCCAATACTTTGCCCTCCGCATCCAAAGCCGGGAGCCGCTGCCCGGTAGAGGCGTCGTACATGCCCACCTCCAAGAGACACTCCCCTGGCGTGGCGTCGGCCTCCACGACCAACTCGTACTCATCGATGATGAACTCCCCAGGCACCCAACCGGTGGTGGGCCGGGCTCCTCCTACGGGGAGACTATCCTTCTGGGCTCGCATCTGGTTTTCGCTATCCAGGAGATGGGTGAAAACGGTGTAGGACTTATCTGTGGGGGCCAGAGCCTGCCAGTAGAGAATGAGTCTGAAACTGTCGCTGGGCTGTACGCTATCCGCCGTTAAGTCATAACCCACCAGGCTAACCAACCCCCCTAGGCTCCCCTCCGGCAGCGTATATTGGGGAGAGGGCGGCTCAAAAATCCGCTCTGTCTCCTCGACCTCCATAGTCATCAGCACGACGGTAGGCCCCACGAAGTTGCCCTGCTCATCGGCCACTCTAGCCCGTAATCGAGCCTTGCCCGGCTGAGGCTGCCTAGGCCAAGCAGGGATCGTGTAGTCGTACTGGCCACGGATCACCTCATCGGGCTGCCAGCGGGAGGTGGGGTAGGTCTCAGTGCCTAGACGCCGCCAACCAACTATCTCCTCCCGGCCTTGGCTGTCACGTATGAGAATAGTCGGTCTAATCTCCTCCGGCATCTCCAGGGGGCCCACTAGCGACGAAACCGGGATGTAATTCCCTCCCGCATCAAATAACTCAAGTATCACACCGTAATCCTTCTCCATGGGAGCAAGGGCGCGCCAGAAGAGGGTGAAGGCGATGGTGTCGCCCGCTTGGACCGGCTTCTCCTCCCAGTTGTAGCCCAGAAGTTCGAGACTATCAAAGTTCACCTGAAGGGGACGCTGAATCTCCCCCTCTACCTGGTCATAGGAGGTAATCGCTTCCGATATGGGGACCTCCGCCCTGCCGATGATCTGGCTTTTCCCCAGGGGCGTCCCTTTCTCGTCCAGGACATCCAAGCCTC
>DMLA01000134.1:4249-4764 GCA_003453555.1 Chloroflexota bacterium
CCGGGGAGCGTCTCGATGGTATGTTGACCGAACAGTTTCTCGCCCGGAGGCCATCGCACAGTGGGGTACCAGTAACTGGCTGGCCGGGCATCGACCTGCCCCCAGTAGTGGCCTTCCTCATCGCGCAGGCGAAGGGAGATCTTGTAATCTTCGGTCAATTCTTTCAACCCCTGCCAGTAGAGGGTCACCTCAACTTCCCTGTTCACTCCCTTTCTTGCTAGGCTATACCCCAAGAGCCTGATCTCATCCCCGAAGTTCGCACTCACCGGATATTCGATGCGGGGCTGGCTGGAGAAGCGCACATCAGCCGGCAAGGCGTAGTGATAGAGTTCCAGACCCCAGAAACCACCTTCGAAAGGTAGAAGTTCCCCCTCCTCCCCCAGCATCATGGTGAGAAAGCCGTTGGGATCTACCACCTCCTCCTGCCAGAGGAGGAGCCATACCCCTTCCTTCCCCGCCACTATGCGATTCAGATCGTCGGCCAGGCTGTAATTGAGAACCCGTTCCGTAGAGAG
>DMLA01000240.1 GCA_003453555.1 Chloroflexota bacterium
AAGGCTTGAAGGATGATTGCCAGGGTGCTGTGTTCGAGAGGTTAACCCTGTCCAACATCCCTCTGGAACCGACCGCGCTACACGGGACTGTTCTTCAATTCCTTGTGCCGCTCTTATCGCCTCTTGATCCCAATTCTGGCAGAAAACCCCGTTTTGATACGTTTCCTACCCGGTTTGACCATCATTACCCTCCCAGACTCGCCTGAGACCGGGATTTCCGGTGTTTTTCTAGGAATAAGAGTATCCATGCGGCCCGTTTCAACGGCGGTAAAATCACCCTGGCGGTATGTTAACACCTACACCCAAAGAATCGTGGCTTAAAATGGGTGATAGACGGCCTGATCTGGGGCTGAGTTGGTTATGTATTCAGAGTGAGGATGGAGGCGGCTGAAGATGAGGCGTTTGGTACCTCATAGCGCACCTTCGCTAGGTCGGCATCAGGCTGGCGTAGACTGCATCCTCTTCAGACAACTTCGTCTGCGCTCACAACCTTACGCGCTACTATATCTCCCCAGCTCTTGGGATGTTGTGCCAGACTGGGAGAGGGAATGTGAGAGTGTAGCCGAGGCACCAGGTCTTCTACCGAGATCGCAATTACGTTGGACGACCCTCGATAGGGTTTCCTTCGGCATACCAAGCCTGACCCATAGTGAGCGGGAAGCGGTGATCGACCTAACCCGGACCCAGCTGGAGAAGGCCAAAAGCCTGTAGAGGCTTGCCTTGACAAGGGGCGACAATTTGTATACCATAGGCTACAGAATGTAGCCCCTGGAGTTTCAAGTGTTAGAAGAGCTGTTTTCATCGCAAGCCCGAGTTTCCATCCTCCGCCTCTTTCTCTTGAGCCCTGATGACCGCTTCTACGTGCGGGAAGTGGCCGCTCGCACTGACCAGCCCCGCCGCGCTGTCCAGCGAGAGTTGCCCAAACTGGAGGCTATCGGCTTGCTTGAACACACGATTGATGGGAATCGCAAGTACTATCGGGTGAACAAGGACTGCCCCATCTTCCCGGAGTTGAAGTCCATCTTCCTCAAGACCGTAGGCTTAGGAGACGCCTTAAGGGAATTCTTAGCTCAGGTGGAGGGTGCCATCCAGGTGGCGTTCATCTATGGCTCTTACGCCAAGGGCGAGGAGAGTACGACCAGCGATATCGATCTCTTCGTGGTGGGTACCATTGCCGCTAGGGAACTCTCCGCCGTCCTGGTCACGGCCAAGTCGGAATTGGGGCGCGAGATCAACCCCGTCATGATGACTCCGGACGAGTTCACGGCTAAGGTCGCCTCCAGGAACCACTTCTTACTTTCGGTTCTGAAGGAGCCGAAAACCTTCTTGGTGGGAGATGCCGAAGATCTTGAATCGCTTACTGGCCGAGGGAAGGTTAAGAAGGCATAGGACCTCCGCCTGGGAGATCGCCGACCTCCTAGGCGTGGTGGAGCGCCCTCTCTGATCCGCCTAGAGACATCGGGCATGAGATCCTCAGCAGGGTTCCTAACACAACAGACCTTTATTGGGTTGACTTTACGATGGAACAAATCTGGCCTCGATAACGATAAAAAGGGCTTTCATCAAGGACTGGTGGCCCGAAGCTTAATCTGGGGGCTCACTTCTGACAACGCCCCCTTTTATGCCTATCTTGATTGTACTGCCCCAAGGTGGACCTGGCAGGCATGAGGAGCTTGCTATGAGAAAAATTGAAATTGGGATGAAGATCTATGACAACGATTGGTTCCTTAAGTATGATCTTTCATACAAAGAGGCGGCGCGATGCTTACGTGATTGGGGGGTAACCTTTGTGCTGGCCCAGAGCCGATTCCTTCCTATGCCAGACAGCGCCGTCAAGAGCGAGGTACCGCCAGAGTTGGCCGATCTCTATGCGACCTATGATGACCGGAAGTTTCGCGATGCCTTGGCCAAGGAAGGGATTGAATATTGGGCTGCGGTCTGTATGTTTTTCGATCCAAAGGCTTTGGACGCGGATCCCTCCCTGCGGCCTGTAGGATCGGATGGCCGGCCGATGGGAAAAATTGACTGGTACGTTGGCATTTCTCCATCTATGGAGGGGTTTGTGTCGAACAAGACGGCAGCTATCGAACGAGCAGTGAGAGAACTGGAGCCCGATGGTGTCTTTCTCTCCTTCACTCGCTGGCCAGGCTTTTGGGAGTTGTGGATGCCACACCATACAAGGCAAGACTTCCCAGAATATAGTTATGACCTACACACGATGGACCGCTTTGTTCGCGAGACCGGGGTGAACGTGCCAACCCGCGACCCGGCGGATGCTGCCTCTTGGATCGAAGCGCACGCTCGTGAGGCCTGGACGTCTTGGAAATGTCAGGTGGTTGTAAATGTAATCCGTCAGGCAAAAGATACCTGCCGTAAAACCAAATCCGACATCCAAATCATGTTGAATACACTTCCATTCCGCGCTCGGGATTTCGATGGGGCTCAGGAAAAAGTCTTTGGGCAGCGCATAGAAGTTCTGGCAGATGTGGTCGATGCGTTTGAGGTCATGACATACCACCAGATACTAAAACGCCCTACGAGTTGGCTGCCCAAAATCGGTGAAGAGGTCAAGAACCGTTCGGGTCGCAGGACAGTCTGTACTCTTCAGGCCAGACCGCTCTATTTGAACGGTATCTATGCCAGAGACAATCGCTCGCCGACGCTCAGCGTTGAGGAATTTGCAGAGGCGGTTAGCGCTGCTGAGCAGTCAAGCGTGGACGGCATCGTGGTTTTCGTCTGGTCAGACCTCCTTGAGGAGGTGCTGAAACAGAACGACACCAGACGAGTAGACGCTATCCGTGCTGTGGCCGAACGACGGCGAGCTCAGCCGATTTGATCGAGCGAGCAGGGAAACGATCATCTCGATTAAAAGGAGCTTTCACCATACTGTGACCAAATATTTTCTGGGTGTTGATATTGGCGGCACCAAGAGTCACGCCTTAGTCGCCGACGAAACCGGCCAAGCCCTGGGGTTGGGGGTTGGTGGCGCGGGAAACTATGAAGTGGTAGGGTAGCGTGGTTTGGCTAAGAGTCTAAAGGCTATCACCAACAAAGCGCTGATCATGGCCGGAATTTCAAAAGACCAACTGGCCGGGGCAGGTTTGGCATAGCTGGTTACGACTGGCCTGCCGAAAGAGAACCTACTCGCCAGGCTATTCAGACCTTAGGGCTATCTGCGCCCTTTCAATTCCTTAATGACCCCATCATCGGCTTGCTGGCCGGGGCAGCGGAAGGTTGGGGGGTGGCGGTAGTGACCGGCACGAGTAACAACTGCCGGGGTCGCGATCTGTTGCCAGAGTGCGAGAAGGAATGTGAGGCTGTGACCACCTTGACCGATGACTTGCCCGCTGCGAACCCATCCCAGTAAGAACAGCCCCTTCCCAGTGAGGATGGAAG
>DMLA01000175.1:0-727 GCA_003453555.1 Chloroflexota bacterium
AATGTACACCTCTTCAACCCCCAGACGGAGAAAGCGATCCGCTAATTAGAGACCATATTTTCCCCCCTTGAAGTGGTTATGTTCACGGCTCTTCTAGAAGAGCCGTGTTCCATTTTCCAGGGGTGATAATATGTGACATAGGGGCCTGCTGTAGAGATTATGCCATCTTTACGATGCCAGAAGATGAGATTCTTCCTCACCTGGTACCGAGGTCCGTAAAACTTCCTGTGCCTCCTTGACAGGGGTGCAAAATCTATATAGAGTGACTAGCAGAACAGTCAATAAGTCACGTTTTTGCGCTGCCCATTTGGGGTGGCAGTCAGGTTGACTGAAGCCCAGTTTATGTTTCCTTAACTCTTTCCGGAGTTATGGGCGGCAATTTACAGGCAGCGATCTTTCTTGTGGTGCTCTAACGCTCACCAAAGAGGAGTTCGATGAAGCGGCGTCGGCGGGGTGAGGATCCACATATCGAGTTCGAGCCCCTAGGTCTGGGATGTGGTTCTGCCTTGGGTTCTTCCCTTCTGGAGGCGGCGAGAGAAGCTGGGGTGGGGCTCGCCGCCCTCTGTGGGGGCCAAGGTAGATGTGGCCGCTGTAAAGTACAGGTTATATCCGGCGCGGTCTCGCCCCTAAGCGCGGCAGAGAAGGAGTTTTTAAGCGAGAAAGAATTGGCGCTTGGTTTCCGTTTGGCCTGCCAGGTTAAAGTACGTGGCGATCTCAGGGTTCTCGT
>DMLA01000175.1:1137-2971 GCA_003453555.1 Chloroflexota bacterium
TATGATCTACGCCTCCCTCCGCCTACCTTAGAGGATCTCCGTTCCGATGGAAGTCGGCTACAGGCCCAGTTGGCCGAGGAGTACGGTCTGGCCGATCTATCCTTTGATTTCGAGTTGCTGCGACGACTGCCCGATCTATTGAGGGGTAACGAGTGGTCGGGGAGTGTGGCTCTTCGGGGACGAGAGGTGATAGGCTTTTTGCCTCCAGGGCAGGAGTTTTTGGGGCTGGCCATCGACTTGGGGACCACAAAGATCGCCGGCTACCTGGTCGATCTAGTCACCGGCCAACTCTTGGCAGCCAAGGGGGTTCTGAACCCCCAGATCCGGTATGGCGAAGATGTGATGAGTCGAATCTCCTACGCCATGAAAGAGGGGGCCACCCGGTTGCAAGAAGCGATCGTGGGAGCCCTCAACGATCTGGCTCAGGCCCTCTGCGGTGAATGTGGCTTAGAGGCCGAACAGATCCTGGAGGCTGTGGTGGTAGGCAACACGGCGATGCATCATCTCTTCCTGGGTCTCCCCGTGGCCCAACTGGGCCTAGCGCCCTATATCCCGGCGGTGAGCGAGGCCTTAGAGATCAAAGCCCGAGATGTTGGGTTGTCCATCGCTCCGGGAGGGTATCTGCACCTTTTGCCCAATATCGCTGGCTTTGTAGGTGCGGATCATGTGGCTGTGCTTCTGGCCACGGGAATCCATGAGGCGGAGCAGGCTACGCTGGGCTTGGACATAGGCACCAATACCGAGATCACCCTCGCTGTGGGAGGAAGGCTTCTCAGTTGCTCCTGTGCCTCGGGCCCAGCCTTCGAGGGAGCGCATATCAAAGATGGCATGCGAGCGGCTGGGGGAGCGATCGAGCGACTCCGCATAGTCGATTCCCAGGTCGAGTACCAGACTATCGGCGATCTGCCCCCCGTGGGCCTATGCGGATCGGGGGTCTTAGATGCGGTGGCTGAACTCCTTCGGCTGGGGATAGTCGATGAGAAGGGAGCGATGAGGGATCATCCTCGGGTGCGGCGCATAGACCGTGACAAGGAGTTCGTCTTGGTGGAAGAGGGGGAGAGCGGCCTGGATAGGGAGATCGTCATCACCCGCCGCGATATCGGTGAGATACAGTTGGCTAAAGGGGCGATTCGAGCGGGCATAAACGTGCTCCTCTCCGAAGCCGGGCTTACCGATTCGGACCTGGAGGAGGTGATCATAGCCGGGGCCTTCGGCAACTACATCGGCATAGAGAGCGGTGTAGCCATCGGTATGTTACCCCCCTTGCCCCTGGAGCGGTTCAAGCAGGTGGGGAACGCTGCGGGGATGGGAGCCAAGATAGCCTTGATCTCCAAAGAGATGCGGGCCCAAGCCGCCCAGATCGCGCGGAGGGTCGAGTATATAGAGTTGACCAACTACCCCTCTTTCGCTGAGGAGTTCACTCGCTCCATGCGCTTGGGGCCAGCGAGGTAGTGGTTGGGGCTTTCAATCTTCTCAGAAGGTAGGGGAGGGGGTCTCTTTTTCCCCGGCTAGTCTCATTAAATATGCGACAGTTGTGGTAGAATTGGATATGCCAACCAGACCTACACAAGAGGAGTGGGGGAGGTCCTCGATGGCCTCCCGAAAGCGAGGGAGGAACTACAGGGAAAAAGCGAGCATAATCTTACTAACGGCTACCCTAGTGCAACATAGAACAAAAAGGGACGATGGGGCGCTCTCTTTGGCTAAGATCGTTGCCTAGTAAGGGGCTACCCGCTGCGGAGATTGTCCCGTGGATGCAGGAAAGGAAGCCCCTACATATGATGAAGGAGGCTGCCCCGAGGATCTTATGGCCGATGAGCGCGTCCAACGGGCT
>DMLA01000175.1:3299-5077 GCA_003453555.1 Chloroflexota bacterium
GGACTCAATCGCCGGGCGTATGAGATTCGCCCGGAAGGTGGTCTCTGGTCCTAGATATCTTCGGATTGTAGATAAGGGAGGAGTTCGCATGAGGGTGCTTTTGTCTGGCAACGAGGCGATCGCTCGGGGGGCCTATGAAAGCGGGGTGCGGGTGGCGGCAGCCTACCCTGGTACCCCTAGCACAGAGATCCTGGAAACGTTAGCCCGATATAGCGAGGTTTATGCTGAGTGGGCGCCCAATGAGAAGGTGGCTATGGATGTGGCTATCGGGGCTGCTTACGCCGGCAGTCGGGCTATGGCGGTGATGAAACATGTGGGGCTCAATGTGGCTGCCGATGCTTTCTTCTACGCCGCCATGACGGGCATGGAGGCGGGGCTGGTCGTCGTTTCGGCCGATGACCCCTTTATGCATAGTTCCCAGAATGAGCAGGATAACCGCCGCTACGCCAAATTTGCCCGTGTCCCCTGCTTGGAGCCGTCTGATAGCCAGGAGGCCAAAGAACTGGTGGGCGTGGCTCTAGAGATCAGCGAGGAGTTTGATAGCCCAGTCTTGTTGCGCATCACCACCCGCATCGCTCATTCCTATACCCTGGTCGAGTTGGGGGAGCGCAAGGCCGAGGAGCGGATGGAGCCCCCTTCCTATAGGATCGACAGGGTAAAGTATGTCATGGTACCCGGCAACGCGCGACGGCGACACCCCATTGCTGAGGAGCGGATCGTAAAACTTAGGACCTTCGCCGAGAACTTCCCCTATAACCGAGTGGAGATGAATGGTAGGGACTTGGGCATCG
The DNA here is from genome assembly GCA_003453555.1 of Chloroflexota bacterium. Classification (GTDB taxonomy): domain Bacteria; phylum Chloroflexota; class Anaerolineae; order UBA7937; family UBA7937; genus UBA7937. Next base: position 4,091 of record DMLA01000175.1, read on the forward strand.
TCACCAATGGCGTGGCTTATCAATACGCAAAAGAGGTCTTTCCCCAGGCTTCCTTTCTCAGACTTGGCATGACCTATCCTCTGCCGGAGAAGATGGTTCGTGACTTCGCAGCCCAGGTGGGGCGGCTCATCGTCGTGGAAGAGTTAGACCCCTTCATAGAGGAAGAGATCCGCCTCATGGGTATCGGTGTGGAGGGGAAGAGCATCTTTCCCAGCTGTGGTGAGTTCGATCCCCATCTGGTGCGCCAAAGTGCCATTCGGGCCGGGCTTTTGCCAGCCTCGGAGGCGGTGGAGACCAGGGAGGTCGAGGAGACGAAGGGGTTGCCCATGCGGCCACCCATCCTCTGCCCGGGGTGTCCCCACCGGGGGCTCTTCGTGACTACCAAGAAATTGGATCTGGTGGTCAACGGCGATATCGGCTGCTATACATTGGGTTTCCTGCCCCCCCTCTCCGCCCTCCACACCTGCGGTTGCATGGGGGCTAGCATCGGCCAGGCCCATGGCGTGAGTAAGGCCGGCATCGCTCAAAAGCACGTGGCGGTGATCGGCGACTCTACCTTTTTCCATGCCGGCTTGCCAGCCCTTCTAAATGTGGCCTACAACAGGAGCGACACCATCGTCATCATCTTGGACAACCGAACGACGGCCATGACCGGCCACCAAGAGCACCCCGGCACAGGGGTGACCTTGAAGGGAGAGCAGACCAAGGCCGTGGAGGTCGAGGATGTGGCTAAGGCCTTCGGCATAAAGCGGGTCTACACTGTAGATCCTTACAACCTCAAAGAGGTGGAGAGTGCTTTACGGGACTGCCTGGCTGCTGATGGGCCGGCGGTGGTTATCTCCCGCCGTGAGTGTGCCCTCTTGCCGGAAGCGAGGAAGGCCTGGAGGCCCATCAAGGTCATCGAGGAGCGGTGCAACGGTTGTGGCCTCTGTTTCGGCATCGGCTGTGCCGCTATTGTCAAGAGCGAGAGACTGGATGAGAAGACCG
>DMLA01000072.1 GCA_003453555.1 Chloroflexota bacterium
TGGACCAAGTAGTGTGGAACACGGCTCGGGGGCAGCTCTTTGTCCACAGTTTCGCCACCAAGCCTCCAAACTTTTTGGGTGACAATTTCTCGCCCATAGTTGTGCTCCTGGCACCGTTCTATTGGCTGTGGCCCGATGTACGAGCCCTGCTGGTGATTCAAACGTTAGCCCTTGCTGCGGGTGGCTTGCCTATCTACTGGCTGCTAACTAAGCGCCACCATCATCTCTCCTTTCCAGTTCTCCTGAGCTACTACCTTAATCCCGCTCTCCATACTATCAATCTCAGTGAGTTTCACCCCTTGGCTTTAGCCTTGCCTTTCATCTCGCTAGCCATTTATGGTCTTATTGAAAGGCGATACCTGCTCTTGGCCCTATCGATCCTTCCTGTCCTGCTCTGTAGAGAAGATATGTCACTTGTGGTCATGGCCCTGTCTACCTATCTCCTTTTTCGTCGCGATGGCAGACGCTGGGGTCTAGCCCTTTGGTCAGTGGCTCTAGCCTGGATAGGTCTGGTCATAGTTGTGCAAGATAGATTAGTGGGCCACTCCATGTTTCGCTTCTACCAAGAGTTTTCATACTTGGGGGGCAACCCAGCCGAGATGTTATCCCGTATCGTTAAAAACCCCCAGCTCTTGCTAACCCGCCTTCTCTCCCGCGAGAGATGGGGAGCGATCTGCAGGCTCCTACTGCCTACAGCCTTTCTTCCCCTCCTGGCGCCGCAGATCTTGCTGCTATCGTTACCCATCTTCGGCTATTTGGAGTTGAGTACATCGCCACATCTTCATCTCCTGCAAAGTTGGTCTCCTTCTCCCTTGCTACCCTTTCTTTTCTTTGCTACTAGTGTGGGCATACTTCGCCTCGGTGAAAGGCTACGACGCGCGGCTCTCTTGCTGCTCCTCCTGGCCAGCCTGGGTGGTTACTGGGCCTTTAGTCCGGCCCCTCTAGCCAGAGGGTTTGATGCAACGAGGTTTGTGGTTACTGAACGGGCTGTGCAAGGCCACCGTCTATTTCAGCAGATCCCGGCCCGAGCGAGCCTCTCCGCACAGAGCAATCTGGTCCCTCACCTCTCCCACCGTGAAGCGATTTATCTCTTTCCTAACCCCCAGACGGCTAAGGCGGAATATATCATCCTAGACACGCAAGGTGAAAAATACCCTTTGAGCGCCGATCAGTATGAGGAATTCTTGAACACCCTCCTCTCATCTCCACAGTACGATCTGGTTTCTGAGATCCAAGGGTTTCTCCTCTTTCGAAGGAGCGATGTGGCCGACATCCAATATCCTCTCAGTGTCAAGTTCAAGGAAGGGATCGCCCTACTGGGGTTTAATGTGGCGGTCGAAGATAGCGAAGGCGCTTTCTCAGAAGAGGTACTCCCGCTGAGGCTTGGTGACAAGGGTGGAAGAGTGCGACTCACCCTCTGGTGGGAAGCGCTAGCCCCCGTTGAGGAGGACTACACGGTTTTCACTCACCTTTTAGACGGCAAGGGGAGATTCATAGAGGGGCACGACAGCATGCCGGCGAACGGTTGGCGACCTACCAGCGGCTGGAGAACGGGGCAGGTGATGAGGGACATCCACTACATCCCCTTCGAAGCGGGGGAGGATTTAGGGGAGATCATCATTGAAGTGGGGTTTTATGATCTAGAAACGGGCCGGCGATTGGAACTCGAGGATGGTCAGGACAAAGTGATCCTTGGCTGGTTGCCAGAATAGTGCAGGTATGATAGCATAATCAAAGCCACTGGAAAAGTCTTCACCGCTCTCGCTGGGCTAATAAGGCCTGGCGGAAGGAGGCCAAGTGAGGGCGGCGGAATTCTATAGGCGGGGGAGGACGGAATGCCGGACAAGAGTGTCTTGGTCACCGGAGGAGCAGGGTTCATAGGCTCGCACTTGGTGGACGCCCTTCTAGAGAGGGGATATGAGGTTCGGGTCTTCGATAATCTGGAGCCCCAGGTTCATGGAGAAGGGAGGGTGCCCGATTACTTCAACCGAGAGGCGGAGTTCATAAGGGGTGATGTCCGGGATAGAGAGGCGTTGTCCAGAGCCATAAAGGGGGTGGAGGTCGTCTTTCATCACGCGGCGGCTGTGGGTGTGGGGCAGTCGATGTACGAGATCCGGCGATATGTAGAGACCAACACTTTGGGGAGTGCCAACCTCCTGGATATCTTAGCCAACGAGAAGCATAAGGTGGAAAGACTCGTGGTGGCCTCTTCCATGTCTATCTATGGGGAGGGTAAATACCTTTGCCCCGATTGCGGGGTCATCTACCCTAAACTGCGCCCCGATGAGCAACTTAGAGAGCGGCGATGGGAGATGAGATGCCCCCATTGTGGAAGGGAAGCGAAACCACAGGCCACCGATGAAGATAAGCCCCTTTACCCTTCTTCTATCTACGCTATCACCAAGCGGAGCCAGGAGGAATCGTTTCTCTGTTTTGGCCGGGCTTATGGTATACCCACCGCAGCCCTCCGGTACTTCAACGTCTATGGACCCCGACAAGCCCTTTCCAACCCCTATACCGGCGTGGCGGCCATCTTCTCAGCACGGATCCTAAACGGTCGTCCCCCGGTCATCTATGAGGATGGGCTCCAGAGCCGAGATTTCATCCATGTACAAGACATCATGGAGGCTACCCTTTTGGCCATGGAAAAGGCTGATTTCGAGGTTTTCAATGTAGGAACGGGGAGGCCTTTAACCGTCCTGGAGATGGCACGCATCCTCATCGAGAAACTGGGGGGAAAGGGTTTGGAACCCCAAATAGTGGGGCGGTATCGGCGAGGGGATATCCGCCATTGCTATGCCGACATCACCAGGATTCAAAAGAAGTTGGGCTTTCAGCCCCGGGTGAAGTTCGAGGAGGGGATCTCGGACCTTATCGCTTGGGTGAGTCAGGAGGAGGCGATTGATAGGTTTCAAGAGGTGGAGGAGGAGTTAGCCTCCAAATCCCTAGTCGTGTAGGTGAAGATGTACAAGATCCTTTTGCTTTCGCCTTGTGATATCTTCCCTCCCGTTCACGGCTCAAGCACAGCCATCTATTACACCATCAAACACCTGGCCCGGGGCCACCGCATCGAAGCCCTTCTCTGTCGGCTCTATTCGCAGCGAGGGCCGATAGATCTCGCCCATCCCCATCTCTCGATCCACTACGCAAGGGAGAGTCCCCTCGATCGCCTGGGCTATAAGGGGCTCCTCATCAACCCCTTCTACCTCAAGGCGGCGAGGGAGATCGCGGCTTCTTTCCGGCCAGATATCATCCAGGCCGAACTCCTCTGGACAGCGCCCACCGCTTACTACTTAAAGAGATCGTTAGAGAAGCCCATGGTCCTGGTTCAAGAAAATGTGGAGTATCTCAAGTTCAAAAGGATGGGACTCGGAGAGCCCTTCCTCTCGCTTATCAGACATTTGGAAAGGTGGGGCTGCCATGGAGCCGACAGGATCGTGGCCCTGTCAGAGGTTGATAAGGGGTTTATAGTTGAATTATACGACATCTCCCCAGAGAAGGTGGCCGTTATCCCCCACTGCATAGATCTCGAGACCTTCGCTTATCGACAGAAGGGGGCAGCCCTGGTGCGAGAAAGGTTAAACCTAGAACAGGCTTTCATCCTCACCTTCGTGGGTAAGTTGGATTATATCCCCAACGAACGAGCGGTGCGGTACATCGCCGAGGAGGTCCGTCCTGCGGTGTTGTTCCGCCATCCAGAGACGGTCTTTCTGATCATCGGGCAGAATTATGAAGATCTTACCCCCTATGCTGATGAGCATCTCCTTTTTACCGGCTTTGTCGATGGTCGGAAGGAGTTCACCCCCAACCTAGCCGATTACCTCTCCGCCTCGGATCTGGTGCTTGTGCCTCTCGATTCGGGCTCTGGCACCCGAGTGAAGATCTTGGAGGCGGCGGCTTGTGGGAGGCCCATCGTTTCCACACGGCTGGGGGCTGAAGGGCAAGATTTCGTATCTGGGGAGGAGATCCTCCTGACCGACGGGTTAGGGGAAGAGTTCGTAAGGGGGGTTTTGAGGTTGATAGAGGATGAGGAGTGGAGGAAAAGGTTGGGGGAGGGGGCCTTGCGTCGGGTGAAAACTTCCTACGATTGGGAAAAGGTGATGGAAAGATTCGAGGGAATCTACCAGGAAATAGATAGCCAACCAACATGAAGGCCTAGGTGCAGTATTTTTGGAAAATAAGTCTTGGCTAGAAGGGAAGTGAAACGATAAATATGGGGTTAAAGAATAACAAAGCGGCACTGCATAGCAACTATGACAGAGAGTACTATGAGAGCCACGAGGGCACGGGCAGGAGGGACGATGATTTGGCCGGCCCACCGCTCTTGACCCTACTCGAGAGGATCGCACCGACAGGACGGCTATTGTCGATAGGCTGTGCCTATGGGTATTTCTTGCGGGAGGCGGAGGCAAGATACGAAACCTATGGGATAGATGTCTCAGAACATGCTATTGATCGAGCGAGGGAGATTGCTCCTCGCTCTACCCTGGGCGTAGTGGATGTTGAGTGCAAGGAGTCCCTACTAAGGTTTGTGGGGAAGCGCAGATTCGACGTCGTTGTGGCTATCAATGTCCTAGAGCACCTAAGAGACCCTCACTCGGTGTTGGAGACTGCTCATCATCTGTTGACACCAAGCGGCCATCTGTTTTTGAAGGTTCCCAAACCCGCTTCCTTTAGGTACCGTCTTTTTTCGCTGTTGGGAAAGGAAGGTGAGTTGGAGATGTATAGCGATGATACCCATCTCTCGCTGCTCACCACCAGCGAATGGATAGAGGCTGTGGAGAGGGCCGGATTCGAGTTCACAAATCTGCCCACTATTCCCACGGGCAGGTTGAAGCGTTGGGTATCGGAAAGGAGAGCCTGGCACAGATTTTTCTTTCTGCCTGCGCTGCTTCCTTTGGGGCACCTAAACGACTGTCTGCATCTCTTATGCTGGAAGCCC